>DAIBSV010000100.1 GCA_027415455.1 Nitrospirota bacterium
ATGACATCCGGACAAATCCCCCTCCGATCTTCGCCGTTATGCCATCCTTGTCGATAGGCAAAAACAACCTTAACGGAGCGCATCGTGGAGAGGCCGGCTGTCATGGGGCACGAAAAACTGTCGATCGTCACGGATGGCCAGCGATACGGGATGGCCCTATCGCGGGTCAAAAAAGAGGCGTTCGAAATCTTTGCCTCGTTGGCGAAAGAGAACCGGGGCGTCTGGATCCCGGAGGGCAAGATCTGGATCTTTGAAGAAGAGGGGACCAAGGCGGTGATCGACCGCCTGGCGGCGATGAAGGAGCCGGTTGTTCCCCGGGAAGAGATCCGGCAAGTTCTCCGCGAGGCCATGCGGTCGCGGGATCCGTATGCCTTGGCCCGTTATCTCAACGTGAGGATCTGTCGGACCAAGGACGCCAAGACGGTGCTGACGTGCCATTACGACAGGATTCTCGTCAAAACAATTCGGGGCGCCAAGGGAAACTTCGTCAAGAACTCGAAGGTCTGGCTGGTACCGATGCCCCCGGAGGCGCTCATCAAGGTTCTGGAAGAAAAGGGGGGCGTCAACGCCGACAATGTGCTGCTCCTCGACGTGGTGGTGGATTTCGAGGAATTCTCGAAATCCAAGGGGACCTCGATCGACGTTTTCTTTGGCGAATCGAAGACGATCGAAAACCCCGGAGGGCCGGCGGGGGAGAAGCCGAAGACGATGACGGCGTTCGGGACGCCGCTCCAGATTCTTCCGGTAAACGAGGATGCCCTCCGGAAAGAGGCAGTCCAATCCGAGCTTCTTCCTCACCAGGTGGAGGGTGTCCGCCATCTTCTTCAGAGGACATCGGCCCTCCTGGCGGACGACATGGGGTTGGGAAAGACGCGCCAGGCGGTCGTGGCCGCCAAGCTGGCCGGAGGCCGGACCTTGATCGTTCCTCCGGCGACGTTACGGAGCAACTGGAAAAACGAGATCATGGCGATCGGCATTCCGGAGGAAACGATCTTTGTCGTATCGGGGGGGAAGGCCGTTCCGCCGATTACGGCCCGATGGGTCATCTGCAACTACGAGAATGTCGAAACGGTCCTCCAGTCGAACCAGCGGTTCGAGACGATCGTGGTGGACGAAGCGCATTTCATCAAGGAATCGGGATCGAAGAGAACGCAGGCCACGATGATGTTGGCGTCGAAGATCCCGCGCCGGTACATCCTGACGGCAACGCCGGTCCTCAACCGGGAGAGCGAGATCCATTCGCTCCTGCGCCTGGGGGGGCATCCGGTCGGACTCATGCCGGTGGAGGAATTCTCGAAGATTTTCGCCAGAAGCCGGGAGGCCCGCCTCGATCTCAACCATCGAATCTCCGAATGGATGCTGCGCCGGATGAAAACCGAGGTCGTCAGTCTTCCGGGGAAGGAACGGACGATCGTGAAGCTCGATCCGCCGAAAGCCTTCGTCCGGGAGTTCTCGGAAATCGTCAATAACGAGGGCCTGATGGCTATCCAGAAGTTCGTCCAGATGATCACGGTGTCCGAACGGCACAAGATTACGTTCGTGGTGGACGCGCTTCAGTCCATGGGGGAGAAGGACAAGGCGATCGTCTTCTGCAACAGGCTCGAGAGCGTCAATACGATTGTCCGGGAGATGGAGAACGCGGGGATCGGGTGTGTCCGATATACGGGAAAGGAGGTGGAAAACCGGGACGAGGCGGTCCGTTTATTCCAAAAGGATCCGGACACGCGGGTTTTCGTCTCGACATTTGGCGCCGGCGGCGTGGGGATCACCCTGACGTCGGGGAACATCGTCATCCATGCCGGACTTCCGATGACGCCGGCCCACCTCGACCAGGCGGAAGACCGGGCCAACCGGATCGGACAAAAGCGGCGTGTCCGGGTGTTGGTTCCGGCCTTGAAGGGGTCGATCGACGAGGGCCTTCTGGACTTGCTCGACGAAAAAAGGGAACGAATTGGAGAGGTGATGGGCGAAAAGGAGTGGGAGGGGGCTGTCCGACAATTTGTTCAGGCGACCGTCCGAAATCGGACAAAATCGGGGGAGGGAGAAAAAACGGGATAAAATTTTTCTGCGCAAAAATGAGGGAGTGGTGTCACTCCCGTGTCCGGACACATTTGTCAAACGAAAGGAATCGACATGCTTCGCAAGAAACAAGAAATCACGAAACGCCTGAATGATCGGGGCGACATTCTCGTTCAGCTGGGCGTGTACCTGGCCATCCTGGCCATTCTGGTGGCCGCCGCCGTTCACTATCTCCCGGCCATCATGCACAACGGAAAGACGGCGGCGCTCCGGACGCAGATCGATGGCCTCATTAGCGTCGGGCATGCCTACGGACAGAGCAATTCAGGAAATCCGTTGGGTCCCTATTATGGAATCGGAGCCTACGGATCGAACGTCTACAGCTCTGCGTATGCCCTACTCCCCAATACGTATGGGGTCGGAGGGGCAGGAGTGGGCAACGATTTCGGCGGACGGGGCATCATCACCAATCCTGTCACCGGAAATTACCAGATGTTTTCTGTTGTCGAATCCGGTCTCCCGACCGATGTTTGCACCAATCTGGCGTCGAGCTATGGAGCGGATATCCTGGCCTCGTGCTCGGGATCGACGCTGACGCTGACGACGGAGTAAGGTCGGGGCCGTGGACACCGCCAACGACGCACACTACAGGGAACAGAAAAAGAGACGTTTTTACAGGATCTTTTTCCCGTCGATTCTGGTGGGATTCGTCGTTGCCGATATGATCGCCTCGACGCACTGCTACAACTATTTCGGACGTCCGGAGGCCTTCGGACGTCCGGATTTCTACTTCTATTCCGAACCCGTCTTTCTCAGTCCTACAGGCAAGGGATTGCTGTCGTGGTATGCGACATTTGGACTGCATCCCAACCCCAACCTTTCCCCGCCGGCTCTCGCCGAAATCTCGCACGGTTTTCACGTCTCCCTTGTGTTTTTAGGCGTCATCATGGCGGCAATTGGCGGGGGAATGTTCTATGGCTTGTCGCGGGTGGTCGCCATCCCGGAGATGGACACGACCCAGGGATCGTCGCGCTTTGCCACCGTTAAGGAAATCCATCAGTACGGATTGACCGAGAAAGAGATCAAGGGCCCCAAAGTCGTTCTCGGAACCTTCCAGGAAAACGGAAAACGCCAGTTTGCCTACTATGGAGGGCCGGCACACATTTTTCTCTGCGCGCCGTCACGATCGGGAAAGGGCGTGGGCGTCATCATCCCGACGCTTCTCACCTGGAACGAGTCGATCGTCGTCTTGGACTTCAAGCGGGAAAACTATGTGAACTCGGCGGGCTATCGAAAGAATGTCCTCAAACAGAACGTGTTCGAATTCTCTCCGGCATCATCTCGCGAGGGGACGGCCCGGTTCAATCCCCTCCTGGAGATCAGGAAGGGCACGATGAACGAGATTTCGGATACTCAGGTCATCGCCCGAATCATCATGGATCCGGACGGTGACGCGGACCAGAATGATTTTTTCTTTCTGTCGGGCATCGAACTCGTGACGGCAGCCATCCTCTACGTCATCAACTACGAGGAGGAAAAGACTCTCAACCGTGTGGCCTATCTTCTGGAGTCCGAAAATATTCTGAAGGACATGAAGAAGTTCAGCGAGAAGTTGGGAGCCGATCTCAGAAAAAAGCAGGGAACGGACTCGGAGGCCAGTCTGCGGTTTGCCAAATCCGTCTTCGACAAACTCCAGGGACAGGCGCAGGAAACCTCCACGTCGACGATCGGAGGAGCGACGGCCCGCCTCCAGCTGTACAAGAATCCGGCGATTGCCAGAAATACGTCAGCGTCGGATTTTCGAATCCGCGATCTCGTGAGCGACAGGAACGGGGTCGATCGGGGGCCCTGCTCTCTCTATCTCGTGGTTGAAGTCAAGGACTGGCCGATCCTCAAACCGCTTTTCCGGATCGTGATCGGACAGATCTTCACCTTGTTGATGCCGCCACTGGAGAAGGACGAGAAGGGCAAGATCATCAATCCGAACCTCCATCGCATCCTTCTTCTTCTGGACGAATTTCCGCAGATGGGAAAGATGCAGATCATCGAAGATTCCCTCGCCATCTGCGCCGGATACGGAATCATGGTACTCGTGATCGTCCAGGATATCCCCCAGCTCAAAAAAGCCTACGGCGACAACCAGGGGGTCATTTCGAACTGCCACATCCAGGAATATTTCACGCCTCAGACGCACGAAACCAAGGAATTTCTCTCGCAGTCCATGGGAAAAACCACGATCGTCAAAAAGATGGATTCACGAAGCGGCAGCCTCCTGGCCGGCAACAATTCGAAGAGTGTCTCGACCCAAATCTTCCAGCGGGAACTCTACACGCCGGACGAATGTGGTCGCATTCCGGCCAATATGGGGGTTCTTCTCTACGGGGGAGGATATCCCATCATGGTGAACAAGTTCATGTACTGGAAGGAACCGGAGTGGAATTCGCGCACAGAAGTTCCCTATCCGACAGCATCGGACTCCTTCTATGCCGAAGAGCCGAAACAGGGGTTGGTGCCCTCGAAGGCGGAAGAGACGGAGGGCCTTCCAGGGGACCCGGGCAAGGCCGCCCTCAGTGCGGAGAACGAGAAGAAAACCTCAGCGCCAGTGCGTCGTCTGGTGACGGACAACGATGAATATACGGCGACTTTAATTCGCTCTGTCGTCGCGGGATACAGCGCGGAGAGCGCAAAAAACAATCTGGCGGCCATGCAGAAAAAAACGGAAAACACGCCAAAAACACCCGATGTTCCGGAGAAAAAAGAGAGCGAAAAAACGTCCGGGGTAGACGTGCCCAATCCCCTGAAATACGTTTCGGACCAGGATCAGGAGTTTGATCCATGGGTCCAGGGTCACGTCATTGAGGAGTCATAGGAAGGTGGTTTTTCGGACAAAAGAAGAGGAATCGGACAAAAGCCACAGGCATGACATCAAACATGATAAAACACTGTCCGGATCGACTGCTCTCCGGATATGCTCCACGGTCAACCACCCCGCCGTGAACGCGGAGCCTAAGGAGGGGAGATCGAGACACCGTCGGCTCCACCAGCGGGCCGACGGATCGGGTCTTCCGTGAAAACGCTTCAGCAGAAAGGAGAGGCGCATTTTGCTCCGGCCTGATCGCCGGAGTCCACTGCGCCAATAAGGATGGGCATCTTTTCGATAAAAAACATTTTCAGGAAAAAGAACGCGCAAGGAGACGCTCCTCCTGCCAGGGAAAAAAAGATCAAGGTTCCCGCATCCATCAAGATTCCGATGAGAGCCAAGACGAACGGCATCACGCTTGTCGATCTCCGGACAAAAAAAAGATCGGTCGTCGAGAACTCATTCCCGGGTGGCATGACCCTTGTGTACGAGTCGACGATGCCGGCGGTCTATCGGGACAGACGGCTTCCGTCGGGGAAGATCATCCCGGTCTCGCGGGCACTCAAGACATTGGCGACAGAACGGAAGCTGCTCCCGGAAAAAATACGAACCGTCCCGACGGACAGTGGCATGTTCTGGATGGAAACTCAGGGCGAGTGGAAGTCGACAACGAAAGAGTGTCCCGGCTCTTTTTTGGCCGAAGCGTTCGTCTCGGTGTTGACATCGCTTGGGGGAAACGTTCCTGAGGGGGGAGTCGTCCTCTATCCGATATACCCGGAAGATGCCGAAACCGTTGTTCTTGTCCTGATGTACAAGAATCTGATCGCGACGATCAACGTCTCGCCCGATGCGGCCTCCGCGACAAAATGGCGCCATACCGTGCGGGCCCTGATCGAAACCAATATTGACGAGAAGTGCAAGAACTTTGGGTTGGAGCCTCCCTCCGTCTCCGCCCCTCTTTTCGTCCTGGTGGACAAACTCAACGAAGAGAAGGTCCCGGACGAACCCGCCATCGAAAGAATCGAGCAACTTTACCGAAACGTCCTCGTTGACGCCGTCGTCGCTCTAAAATTCGAACAGAAATACTATCCGCCGATGCTGATGGGGCAACGCTTCAGAGAACAGGGCCTGAAAAAAACATCGTGGACTCTTGCCATATTGACGGTGGGCATGATCGTTCTCGTTGTGCTTGGAAAACAGATCGAGGAGGGAAAAAAGAGTGCCGTGTATCAGTATGCGGAAAACCTCAAATTGCAGGGAGAGATCCAGAAAAACATGATCAGGATCGCGACGGACAAACGCTATCAGAATTTGGTCAGCCATCCTCCCGACTACGGCATGGCCCTTCTCCGGTTGTACAAGGACTCCATGCTCCTGAAAAATCGTTCATTTTTCCTGGAAACGCACCAGGATCATTCCTCATGGATTCTGTCCGGCCAGGAGGAAACGGGACTCGATATCAAGAAGGCGATTCGTTTCACGAAGACATCGCTTGAAAGGGACGGAGTGGACGAGAAGAACCGTCCCGTCCTGATGGATAACGCTTCGCCCATCAACCCGACGGTTGTTTACAAGGGGACATTCCAGCGAGAGATATCGGCCCAGGAATCGGAGACCCCGTTGTTGATCCGTTAGAGAGCAAGACTGGCGAGAGATCGTTTTTCACCACGATAGCAGAGAAAGGAAAGCGGGAGAGGTGCTATCCCGCCCTGGTCATGGTGCCAGGGTGTCCCGCGAACGAGCGTCAACCACCCCGCCCTGAAGGGCGGAGCTTGAAAGGAGGTGCGACAAGCTCGGGTTGACCAGGGAAAGCCGTAACCAATCGGCTCCGTTGCCAACAGGTAG
>DAIBSV010000101.1 GCA_027415455.1 Nitrospirota bacterium
AGGCCACACCATCCGACATAGATCAGAACCTGAAGGCCCGGCATGGGATTATGAAGAAGCGATCCCAATAGAAAGATCAGCCCTCCTGACGTGATCATGGCGCCAGTGCCCAGAAGCTGGGCCGGGAACTGAATCTGGGCCAGCACGAGAGGAACACCGGAAAACATGGCGACAAGAATGCCGACCCGGGGAAGGGCTAGCAGGGAGAGATAGAGTGCCGTTGAAAAAGACACCGTCGACAGGAAAACTCCGACGGGAAAGGGAGTGTTCAGCTCAGCTTTCCTCGGCAAAGGCAAGAAATGCAACATTTCTGGCCTGCTTGATCGCCTTAGAGACCGCCCTCTGATGATGGGAGCAGGTTCCAGTCAGTCTTCGGGGAAGAATTTTTCCCCTCTCGGTCAGGTAGGAGTGGAGCGTGACCTGATCCTTGAAGTCGATAAGAAGATCTTCTGTGCAAAAACGGCATACTTTCTTTCTCTGGAAAGAGCGAGCCTGACCTGCCATGCGTGTATTTCCTTTCATTTGAGCTGAATGCTGTTAATATTCTTCATGATAATCACATTAAAAAGGGATATCTGATTCTCCCTGTCCCATGAGCAGATCCGCACCAGGATCCGGATAGGATTCCTGACGGTGTGTCATATCGGAGCCGGAGCCCGATGAACGCTTGGGCGGGCCCACAAAGGTCAAAGTCTGGATGATGACCTCGATCTTCGAACGCTTCTGACCTTCCTGTTCCCAACGGTTTTGCTGAAGACGGCCTTCGATCAGAATCGGCATTCCCTTCCCAAGATATTCCTTGGCAAAATCAGCCTGTTTTCCGAAGGCAACACAATCGATGAAGCTGACATCTTCTTTTTCATCGTTTCCCCTCACGCGATTGTTGATCGCGAGAGTGAAGGTTCCAACGGACATTCCTCCCCCTGTGACCCGCATTTCTGGGTCCCTGGTCAGATTGCCCATAAGAATCACCTTGTTATAACTGCTCAAATGGCCGCTCCTTCAACCGATACCGCACCCTCGGTCGTGGATTCCGCCCCGGCAGGATGTTCGGCATGTCCTTCGGTGGGGGGAACAACGAGTTTTTTCCTTTTTAAAATCATTGACTTAAGCACCCTCTCATCGAGACGGGCATTGCGCTCGAGCTCGAGCTCGTCCGAGGCATTGGGAAGTTCGATATAAAGAATAACATATTCGGCTTTCCGTTCCTTTTTCAGCTCATAAGCCAGCTTTTTCTTGCCAAGCCGCTGGGTGGCATGGACGGTTCCGTTTTTGTCCCCGACGATTTTCTCAAACTTTCCGACCACCGCAGCGGACTCTTCGTCGGAAAGGGTTGGCTTCAACAACAGGACGCATTCATAAAAATTCATTGGAATTCACCTCTCGATTGATCTAGACATGAAAACGGAAATAGACCACATCTCCGTCCTGAATGATGTACTCCTTGCCCTCAAGGCGCAGAAGTCCCTTCTCTTTGACGATTTTTTCAGAACCGAGCCGATCAAGATCCTCATACCTCATCACCTCGGCCCGAATGAACCCGCGCTCGATATCCGAATGGATTTCCGAAGCGGCTCTGGGAGCTGTCGTTCCTTTCAGAACTGGCCAGGCCCGAACTTCCATCTCCCCGGCGGTCAGGAAGGTCACCAGGCCCAAAGACCGGTATCCTTCGAAGGCCAACCGGTCCAGCCCTGAACTTTCCAGACCCAATCCTTCGAGAAAGGCTGCTCTTTCCTGGGGCGGCAGTTCTGCAATTTCGGCTTCCCATTTTGCACAAATAGGAATCAGGGAGGCACCCCTTCCGGCTATCGCCTTTTCAAGCATTTTGACCCTTTCCGAAGGATGCTGGAATTCTCCTTCGGAAACATTCGCGACATACAAGGCAGGTTTGTCTGTCAGGAGGCCCAAGCTTCGCCGAAAGATCTCCAACGATGGCTCCGAAGGAATCTCCCGACCAGGACGCCCTTCCTCAAGGCCTTTCAGGATCGTCGTGAAAAGGGCTCTCTGGGCTTCGGAATCCTTTCCTTCCGACTTCCACTGCTTTTCCAGCTTCGGCAACCGGAGCGTTAGAGAAGACAAGTCCGCCAGGAGGAGTTCCGTTTCGATGACTTCGAGATCCGAGACTGGATTGATTTCACCATGGACATGTGTGATCTCTCCGTCCTGAAACCCTCGGAGAACATGGACGATGAGGTCCACGGACCGTATGTGCCCCAGAAACTGGTTGCCCAAGCCTTCTCCCTGACTCGCACCTTTGACGAGTCCGGCGATATCGACAAATTCCACCGTAGCTGGCGTCACCTTCTTCGGACTGTACAGTTCCGCCAGGCGGTCAAGCCTTTTGTCGGGCACAGGAACGATCCCGGAATGAGGATCGATCGTACAAAAAGGATAATTGGCAACCGGGACGGATGCCGCCGTCAACGCATTGAAAAGCGTCGACTTTCCGACATTCGGAAGCCCCACTATGCCGCAGGAAAGCCCCACAGAATCCCCTTCTTCAATTCCCGTCTCTGGACATCAGCCATTTTTCGGTCAATGCCAAAGCATTCTCGAATAAAAATGGAAGCCGTTCTCTTTCTTCTTTAGAAAACGGGGAAAGGACATATCCGCTGATATCCGCCCCCACATAGGGGGGTCTTCCAATCCCGACCTTGATTCGGGAGATTTCCTTAGAAGCGGCCGAGCTCAGAATCGATTCGACACCACGCTGCCCCCCGGCTCCACCTTTTTCACGAAAACGAACCATTCCGAAAGGGGTGTCAAGGTCATCGTGGAGCAACAACCACCGGGAGAAGTCTCCGGCCCCCTTCATCCGAAGCCAGGGAACCACTTTCCCGCTCAGATTCATGAAGGTCATCGGAAATACGAGCAGGAGGCGACGGTCTCGCCACAAACCCTCTCCAAATTGAAAGTCAGCCTGTTTTTTGTCCAAAGGAATGGCATATTTTTCAGACAAAAAATCAAGAAGCCTCTTTCCGACATTGTGACGGGTTCCCGAATACTCCGGCCCAGGGTTTCCAAGCCCGATGATCACCAAAGGCAAGAAACCACCTCCACACCCTGATCAAGCCAGTGATGAAAAGAGTCGTCGGATCAGGCTTCGGCCTTCGGCGGAATGACATGCACGGCCACGGAATTTCCGTCATCAAGGACTGTGACCCCAGGAGGAAGCGAAATTTCCCTCACATGAAGGGTCTGATTGATATCGAGCCCCGAAACGTCCACCTTGATATGGTCCGGCATCTGGAACGAGAGACATTCGATATGGAGTTCCCTCATCACAAAATCCAGGATCCCGCCTTTTTTAACCCCGGCGGGCGTATCGCCGATCACTTCAAGAGGAACCTTGTTCCGCACCCTCGCCTTTTCTGAAACTTCATAAAAGTCCAGATGGAGAATCGTTCCGGTAATCGGATCCCTTTGGATATCCCGGACGAGAGTCAAGGCCTTATGAACCTCCGGGCCTCCGTGTATTTCGAGATCAAACAGGGCGTTCTTTCCAGCATGGGTGTGCAAGGCCTTCTCCACGTCCTTCAGGGAAGCCGAAAGAGCCCGTGATTTCCCGCCCCCGTAAACAACCGCAGGGATATGACCGGATCGCCTGAGCGACCGTGCCACACCTTTTCCGTTTTTTTCTCTGAGAGACACTTTCAACTTGCTGTGATCCACACCGACCTCCTTTTTACTCTCCGGAGTTTTTATCAGAAACCCCTGAAAATCTCAGATAAACAATGAACTGACAGAATCGTCTTCGTGAATCCTCCGAATCGCCTCTCCTAGCAGAGGTGCGATGGAATAGACTCGAAGTTTGCGGCAGACCTCGTCCTTCCCACCCATGGGAATGGAGTTTGTCACAATCACCTCATCGATCACCGACTTGTTCAACCGCTCGAGGGCCATTCCGGACAAAACCGGATGCGTGGCAACAGCCACAACCCTTTTGGCCCCGGCATCCATGGCGGCCTGGGCTCCTTGCGTAATAGTCCCCGCCGTATCGATCATGTCGTCGAGGATGACTGCAGTCTTTCCTGAAACATCCCCGATGATGTTCATGACCTGGGACTGATTTGGCCCTTCCCGTCTCTTGTCGATGATGGCAAGGGGAGCCTGAAGTCTTTTGGCGAAGACGCGCGTTCTTTCGACCCCACCCGCATCCGGGGAGAGGAGGACCAGATTTTGCCCGGATATTTTTTTAAGCGGCTCAATCAGGACAGGGGTTCCATGAAGATGGTCCACCGGAATATTGAAAAATCCCTGGAGCTGGCCCGTATGAAGGTCCAACGTCAGGATCCGGGACGCTCCCGCCGTCGTGATCAGATCCGCAACAAGCTTGGCCGTTATCGGAACCCTCGGTTGATCCTTTCTGTCCTGGCGCGCATAGGCATAATAGGGAATCACCGCGGTAATCCGCTGGGCAGAAGCCCTTTTCACCGCGTCAATCATGACGAGAAGCTCCATCAGATGTGTATTGACGGGATGTGAAAGGGACTGGATCAGAAAAACATCATTTCCCCGAACATTCTCATCGATCCTGACACGGACTTCTCCGTCGGAAAACGCCCCGATGGTCGATGCCCCGAGCGAAACCTTAAGGTAAGACACAATTTCCTGGGCCAGCGAAATGTTGGCGTTCCCAGAAAATATCTTTATCTCCCTCACGACCGTATCGATCCTCCTGAGTAAGAACCCTTCAATTTTCGCAAGAAGACCCCACGTCCTCCGAATTGGAAAACATGGCTGCCCCTATAAGGCGAACTGGCTGGGGCGCCAGGATTCGAACCTGGGAATGCGAGATCCAAAATCTCGTGACTTGCCGCTTGTCGACGCCCCAAGGAGTCCGAGTAAATGACACAAAAAAGCTCTCCCTCCTGAAAACTCAAACTCCAGGTACGGGAGGAGCCTGAAGCCCTTCGAAAACGCCGGTCCATCCTCCGAGCGTCATGGCCATTGTATTCGCAATTCCGAGCGCCATCTCTCGTGAATCGAACCGGGCAAAGACGGTTGGGCCGGATCCAGTCATCCGGACATTTCCCGGACGAATTCTGCCCAGAAAATCTATCCCCTCAGCTATTTGGGGACAAAGACCAATGGCTGGTTTCTCCAGGCTATTGACTAAATCACCGGATTTCAAAAGACTACCAATTCTATTAGAACGCTCTTTTTCTGTCAATTCGACAGTCCCCTTGATCTCCAGATCGGCCGGATCGATGGCACGATAGACAGAAGGCGTCGGCAAAGGAACTTCAGGATTCCACAGGAGGACGACAAAAGGCTTCGGCGGTGGCAGTGGTACGAGAATATCGCCCCTCCCCACTCCCATCGCCCGAGGTCCTCCCAGGAAAAAAGGAACATCCGCTCCCAAACTTCGACCGATCTCCCGCATCTCGTCCAGAGACAGCGGGTTTCCCATCAGCCGGTTCCCTCCCCACAAGGCGATTGCCGCATTTGAAGAGCCTCCGCCCAGGCCCGCCCCGACGGGAATCTTCTTGGTGAGATCGGCAGCGAATCCCCCGGAAGGATTCACCCCCTTTCTTCTCACGCTCTCCATCAGAAGAGTCAAGGCCCGGACAACGAGATTTTTCTCCGGATCCCCGTCGACAGGACGTCCGGAAAGCCGAAGGTGAATCCCCGGATCAGAGACTTTCTCAAGAAGGAGTTCATCAAACAGATCGATCATGACCATCTCTGTCAGGAGTTCATGATACCCGTCCTCCCGTCTGCCCACCACCACAAGAGAGAGATTGATCTTGGCAGGGGTTCTCAGGTACAGGGTGTTCGTCGCCATCAGGCCGATACCTCCTTGAGCGGGGACTCATCAGACACATCTTTCAACCAGAACCAGAATTCCCGGGCCGAAGAGGGGACCACAATCGTTTTGACACCCGTGCTGACGGCAATCTCCGTCAAGGCTCCATCATCGATCAGAATCTCCGTCCCGTCCCGGAGACAGATGTCAGGAATGCAAAGAATCGCCTCCTTTGGCAATCGGGCTTCCTTGGCTGCGGCAATGATGTCACGAGCTGAAAGCAGTCCTGCAACGGTCACCGTCTGACCCAGATATCGGTTCTGAACGGGGAGGACCATGAAGTCATCCTTTCTCGCCAGATCTGACTTTCCCCACAACTCTGTCAACTCCTGAAGATAGGGGGAGAACGCCAACCCCGTTGCGAGAACAAACTTTCCGGGAAGAGATCTCCGGACTGACCGCATCCCCTTTTTCCATTGGCGCTGAAAGAGCGGGACCAAACCCACTCCGTTTCCAAGCTGGGGGAGTGATCCGTACCGCGTCAGCGACGGAAAGGATTTTCCTGAAATCACATACCACTCATCTGCCGGAAAGATAAAAGGATCCCCTACCCTCTCGAGTGAAGCCTTTTGCATCGCGGCAAGGGTCCTCAGCATTTTTGCGGCGTATGTCTTCCCGATCAGATGAAGGTCTGGCAAACCCTTCCTGTGCGCGGTCAAGCCAACCGGAACAACGGCCAGGGACCCGACCCCTGGATAAAGCTC
>DAIBSV010000102.1 GCA_027415455.1 Nitrospirota bacterium
AAGGAGATCGACAACACCTTCGACCCGATCGTAAAGAAGGCCTACGAGGCACACAAGGAAGCGGTCGCTCAAAAGAAGAAGGTCATGGAGCCGGTCGAACAGGCCCAGAAGATCATCGACCGGAAGATCGGAGACTTTCATGCGGAGCAGGAGAGGATTCGTAAGGCGGAAGAAGACCGTCTCCGGAAAGAGGCCGAAGAACAGGCCAGAAAAGAAGAGGAAGAACGTCGACTTGAAGAAGCGGCCAGACTGGAACAGGAAGGGGATTCCGCGATGGCGGATGCGATCCTGGAAGCCCCCATTCTCCCCCAGCCAGTTGTTGTCCCGAAGGTCGCCACACAAGCCCCGAAGGTGGAAGGACTCTCCGTCAGCAAAATCTACAAGGGAGAGGTCGTCAATCTCGCTCAGCTTATCCAGGCTGTCGCCCAGGGAAGGGCCCCGATAGGACTCCTGGAGGTCAATCAGACGGCCTTGAACGGAATGGCCCGAGCCCTCAAGGAGGCATTCAGTGTCCCCGGGTGCCGGGTGGTCGTTGAATCCTCGGTGAGAGGCCGCGCATGACCGGCCCCCAGCTTCGCATCATCCGGGAGTGCGCCGGACTCTCCCAGCTCAAGCTCGCGCAGATGCTCGGCACTTCGCAGAACTGGATCTCCCGCTACGAGCGGGGAGTTGTCCTCATTCCGGAGGAGATCGCGGAAAGAGTGGCCCTCGCCCTCCCAAAACCGACCCTGGAATCCCAGAGAGATAAGTCGGAAGAAATCCGGGCCCGGGAGCGGTGGCAGAAGAAGACGGATGCCTATCTCAAGACCAATCGGGGACGGCCACGGAAGGAAGAGACTGCCAAGGAACCCTCGGTTTCCCCTCCCGCCGAAGTCCGGATGTGCTCTACCGTCGAGCTGGGGCCCGAGACCATGAAGGCCCTGAAGGACATGATCGAGACGGCGATCCGGGCGCTAGCGAAGCCCCAGGCTCCGGTGGTTCTCAAGCCCGAGGTCATCAATTCAAAGCGGGACGGGGATCGATACCGGGCGCAGTCCACGGGGATGAGCGGGAGGGGATGGTGAGGTTCCTTTCCCTTTTCTCCGGGATCGAGGCGGCTTCGGCGGCATTGAAGCATTTAGGGTGGACGTGTGTCGGAGTGGCGGAGATCGAACCGTTCCCGAGTGCGGTTCTCCGCCACCATTATCCGGACGTGCCGAACCTGGGGGACGTGACGAAAGTTACGCAAGCGGACATCGACAAACTCGGACGCATCGATGTCGTGGTGTGGGGATCCCCATGCCAGGACCTCTCGATCGCCGGCAAACGAAGGGGGTTGGATGGAGAACGGAGCGGATTGTTCGGAGTCGGATGGTCCATTGTTCAGATGGCGAGAAAGAATGGGTGCCGTTTCAGTCTGTGGGAAAACGTCCCCGGAGCGTTCTCGACGAACGGAGGACGGGACTTTATGCGAGTGGTTGCAACGATGGGGGGTCTGGAATCTTTTGACCCCCCGAGATTCGGGACCGAGGGGGTCGCGGTTGGCCCGAATGGACTTGTCGAATGGGCAACTCTGGACGCGCAGTGGTTCGGAGTGGCGCAGAAACGGCGTCGCGTGTTCGCTCTCGCAGATTTTGGAGACTGGTCCCGTCGACCCCCGATATTACTTGAGCCCGAAAGCCTGCGAGGGGATTCTCCGCCGCGCCGAGAAGCGGGGAAAAAAGTTGCCGGAACCTTTACGGCTCGCACTCGAAGCGGTGGCTTGTCGAGCGATGTCGACCTCGCCGCCGGAGGATGCATGATCCCTGAAGTTTCGCGCTCGCTGATGGCCGGATCGGTAAAGATGGATCCGGAATTGGAGACGTATATTTCTGAAGTTTCCGCCACGCTCTCTTCAAGCGGCCCTCCATTTTCGAGAACGGGGAACGCATGGGCGGAGGAGAACGCTTATATCGCTTTCCCGATCAACACGCAGGTGGCTCTCCGGCACAAGAAACTCGGGGAGCGGACGGGGCTGGGGATCGGAGAAGACGGCGATCCTTCTTATACCCTTGGGGCGAATCATTCGCATGCCGTGGCTCATTCTCCCTGTACGGATCCCTGCTTTCCTCTCGATTTGTCGTTGGCGACGAAGACCGAGAGGGAGCATGGGTTCGGAGTCGGCAATCCCGGCGATCCTACAACGACGCTCCAGACAGACGGGAAGCTCGGGGTTGCTTATTCAGAAGATGTGAGTCCTGCGCTGAAATGCAATACGGGCCATACGCATAGAGAGGACGGCGAGACGTATGTCGTTGGATTCGACTGCAAGGCGTCGGGAGCCCACGGCTTTTCCGTCGGAGATCTTTCCCCCACGCTTCGGTCGATGAGTCACACTTCCTCGCATCAGAACGGAGGGGGGCATTCTGCCGTGTGCGACGTCTCCCGGCTCGTCGTCCGGCGGCTGACGCCGCTCGAATGTGCGAGGCTCCAAGGGTTTCCGGACGATTATCTGCACAAGGTTCCATGGAAAAAACGGGAGACTCCGCCGGATGGTCTGATGTACCGGGCTCTCGGAAATTCGATGGCGGTTCCGGTCATCGAGTGGATTGGAACAAAGATCATGGAAGCGATTTCCTACAAAGAAAGCGACGAATCATGAAATCGATCCTGCTCACCGGAGAAATGGTCCGATCAACACTCGCCGGACTGAAGACGAAGACCCGGAGGCCGCTCAAGCCAGAAATGCCAAGATTTGGAGGACAACAACAAATGACTATCGACCCGCTGGCAATTCCCTGTCCGTTTTGTGAGGAAATAATCGTAGAACGGTCCGATGAGGATTTCGTGACCTGCGAAGTCTGCGATATCGACATTCCTATCCATGAGTGGATCACCGGCGGCATCAACGCCCTCGTCGGCCAGCTTGCCCGCTCCGGGGTCGAAGTCTGGAAGTCGGAAGACGGCTGGACGTGGGATGGCGATGGCGAGGCAGGGAAGGCGTGGCAGACGTTCGAGTACTGCGTTCTGGACGCCTGGGAGAAGATGAAGATGAGGGAGGAGGAGGGATGATCGCCCTTCCTCTCGACCTGGTCCGGATCGAAAAGTTCTCGGAGATGACCGGGTACACCCCCTCCGCCGTCCGTGGTAAGATCGCTTCCGGAGACTGGCGGGAGGGGCACCAGTTCATCAAGGCCCCTGACGGCCACATACTCATCAGCTTGGAGGGGTACCACAAATGGGCCGAGGGTCAGGCGTGCGCGTCCGGGGAAACGCCATCCAGATCAGCTTCAACTGGCAACGGCGACGGTTCCAGATTACGCTTAAAATGGAGCCCACGAAAGGCAATCTCAAATACGCCGAGCGCCTGAGGTCCACCATCCTGCTCGAGATCGCGCAGGGCACCTTTTCCCCCGAGAAATACTTCGACCTGGGAGGAGCGAAGAAGGCCCTCCCTACCGTCGCCTCCCTCCTTGACGCGTGGCTTTCTTCCGTCCGCCGTACACTGTCCCCCTCCACCCTCCGTGGCTACGAATCGGCGACCAAGGTTCACCTTCTCCCGGCTTTCGGCCCTCTCCCCATCGACGAGCTCTCGACTCAGACGATCCGGACGTGGGTCGGCACGCTCACCGGGATCTCCAACAAGCGGATCAACAACATTCTCATTCCCTTGCGGGCCGTCTGCGCGGATGCCTTTCAGGACGGCCTCATCGACCGCGACCCAACGGAGCGGATCCGGAATTTGCCGCTGGCCTCCCGCGACCCGGACCCCTTTTCCTTGGGTGAAATGGCCCGGATTCTGGACGCCTGCGACGGCCCCCTCCGCAATCTCCTCCAGTTCGCCTTCTGGTCCGGGCTCCGGACCTCGGAGTACATCGGCCTCGAGTGGGGAGACGTGGACTTCGAGCGCGGCATCGTCTCGGTGCGCCGGGCCGTTCTCCTCGGGAAGACGAAGGAGCCCAAGACCGCGTCCGGTCGGCGGGACGTGGTCCTTCTCGACGCGGCCCGATCTGCCCTCCTCGCCCAAAAAGAACACACCTACATGCGCGGACAGAACGGGAAAGTCTTCTGCCATCCCCTGACGGGGCGACCTTTCTGGAGCGACGGGGAAGTCTACCGGCTGTGGGAAGGGGTGCTCAAAAAGGCCGGGGTGCCGTTCCGGAACCCGTACCAGACGCGACACACGTATGCCTCCCTCCTCCTGTCGGCGGGAGAGAATCCGATGTGGGTGGCGGCCCAGATGGGTCATCGGGACTGGGGAATGATCCGGAAGAGATACGGGCGATGGTTGCCGTCCACCGATCCGGACGTGGGGAGGAAGGCGAATCTTTTGGCAGGGAAAATCACCGGAAATGGTGACAAAATGGTGACAGAGAAAAACGGCTAGAACGTCAAGTTATTGCGGAATAAAGGAAAACAATGGTGCGAGAGGGGGGACTTGAACCCCCAACAGCGCCAAGAGGGGCCTCGAAATCCGCGAGAATTGGCGGGACGGAATAACCCGGAACAAGCCGGAATAATTCCGGGATGGTGACAGAATGGTGACAATGCGCCCTCACACCACCCAGAAGAACGCCTGGTCCTTCACCACGTTCCCCTGCGCCGTCCCGCACTGGAATGAGAGGATGTAGGCCGTCCCAGGAACGCCTCCCGAGACTCGTTGGAGGATCTGCATATTATTTGACGACAGGGAGGGGGATCCTGCCAGGATCGCCTGCGGGTTCGGATCCGTGCCGGAGAAAACCGAGGACGTAACCGTCGGTGTCCCGGTGAGGGTGTCCGAGGTCGGGGAGAGCCGGGCGGAGAAATCCATCCCGCGCACGAGGGATTCCGTGTTGTATTGAGGATCATGCTGGAGCGGCTGGAGCGTGTTTGACGGCATCTAGATCCTCGCGGTTGAGACAAGCAGTCGCCCGGGGGCGACGGAGACGAGCGTCGGTGAATGGGCGGAAGAGATCAGGGTCCGGACGGGCGCGATCGACAGGACGTCGGCATAGAGCGGTGCCACTCCGACGGTCAGGGCTCCCGTATCGTCGACCGAGAGTGCGTCGGCCTCCGAAAGAGTGGCATCCGAGACCAGCGTCCCGGCGTCCGCGACCCGGAAGGCATCCGTCGAGGAAAGCGACGCTCCGGAGATCAGCTTTGCCACATCCTTGATTGATACCGTGTCCGAGGAAGACAGCGAAGCATTCGACAGAAGATTGGCAACGTCCGACAGGCTCACGGTGTCTTCAGACGAGAGCCTGGCATTCGAGAGCAGGTCCGCCACGTCCCGAACGCTCATCGTATCGGAGGAGGCGAGATCCCCTCCCGCGAGAAGACCCGCCACGTCGTGCAGACTGAGCGTATCGCTTGAGTCCAGATTGACGGTGCTTCCCCCCGAGACCGTGAGGTCGGCCACGTCCGACGCGGAAAGGTTGTCGGCAGACTGGAGGACCGCCCCGGCCAGAAGCCGCGCCACATCGGAGACGGCCACGGTATCGGAGGCGGCAAGGTTCGCCCCGGCCAGAAAGTTTGCGACGTCCGCTATCTTGACAGTATCACTGGACGACAGATCGGCGGAGGCGAGAAGTGAAGCTACGTCCGACACCTTGACCGTATCGGCGGAGGCGAGGGTCGCTCCCGCTAGAAGGTGCGCAAGATCGGAGACAGAGATCGTGTCGGCGGAGGCAAGGGGAATGGAAGAAGGGGAAGAAGGAATTTCCTCATTTGATCCCCATCCCGCACTGCCCCATCCGGTTGTCGCCCAACTCATATTTTCACCATGTGATAGCTAGAACATCTGCAACCGTTGTGGCATTCATGACAGAAGCGACTTTGGCTTGGTAGTGTTGCCAGACAGCAAGACCTGAATTCATAATGGTCTGAACAAGGGTCAGAGCCTGTTCCCACGTCATAGCAACCAAATTTCCATTCACATCAGGAATCGCAAAAGCGGAGGGGAAGTTCGTTCCACCGGGGAAAGCAAGTACATAATCCATAAAGAAATTCCATGCATCGGAGCCATAGGAAAAAGTAAAGGATGCCCCCATATATGACACCGTGAAAGTCATGTTATTTAACATGATTTGTTGAAGTTGTCCGATCTGGTTATTTTGTGCTTGGGAAAGAGGAGTTATCATGGATTTGGCCTCTTGTAGATGACTTCAAAATAATCCACGAGGATCTGGTTATTATCCCCTGATGCGGCGCTCGTCCCATTAATTCCTGCACATGGGAACGGCGGATAATCCGGAGAAGTAAAGATATTCGTTGTAATCGTGGCCACAAGACTTCCATTTATCCAGAAATATACAACCGAGCTTGTAATCCATACTTCAAGATTGACAAAGACTGTCGAAGAGAGCGGAGTCGGGCCGGTTTGCCCAAATGCGACTCCTGAATCCACCACCGTTCTTGCACTTGATGATCCATTCTCTGTCACACACTGAATGTTA
>DAIBSV010000103.1 GCA_027415455.1 Nitrospirota bacterium
GCGGATTACTATTTTTTTAGGATAGTTTCTCATGTGTCATTCCAAATTCGACCAGCAAGGAGCCCTGCCATGATGGACAAATTTACCGAAAAGGGTCGGAAGGTCATAATTATGGCCCGTGAGGAGGCCGAGAAGCATCAGAATGATTATCTCGGAACAGAGCATATAGTTCTGGCTCTGGTGTCTGATCCTGACGGGGTTCCCGTGGCGGTCCTCAAACGGATGGGATTGACTCCGGACCAGGTACGAATGGAGATTGAACGCAATCTGCTCAATGGAACGGCAACGTTGACTTTCGGGGAGCTTCCACTGACACCCCGGGTCAAGAGAGTCATTGAATACGCCGTCGATGAGGCTAGGCTCTTAGGCCATACCCATATCGGATCGGAACACCTTCTTCTCGGCGTCCTTCGGGAAGAAGACGGAATAGGGGGAAAGATTTTACGGGCCCTCGGATCCAATCTCCTGGCGGCACGTCAGCTGACGGCAAGCCTCCTCAAGAAATCGGGTGCCGGAACAGCTCGGGAAAAGGAGAGAAAGAGCAACACGCCGGCCCTGGACGAGTTTGGTCGGGATCTGACCCAGATGGCCACCGATGGGGGGCTGGACCCGGTGATCGGGCGCCATGACGAAATCGAGCGCGTCCTTCAGATCCTTGGCCGCCGAACGAAGAACAATCCTGTTCTCATCGGTGAGTCCGGCGTCGGGAAAACCGCCATCGTGGAAGGTCTGGCTCAGAAAATCGTCAACGGGGAGGTCCCGGACAACCTGCTCAACAAGCGGGTTGTCGCTTTGGATCTGGGATCTCTGGTGGCAGGAACAAAATACCGTGGCCAGTTCGAAGAGCGTCTCAAGGTGGTGATGAAAGAGGTTGTGACAGCCGGAAACATCATCGTGTTCATCGATGAGCTCCATACACTCGTCGGAGCCGGCGCCGCCGAAGGATCGATCGATGCCTCGAACATGCTTAAACCCGCCCTTTCGCGGGGGGAAATCCAGTGCATCGGGGCAACCACACTGGATGAGTATCGAAAATACATTGAAAAAGACGGAGCCCTCAAAAGACGGTTTCAGCCGATTTATGTGAACGAGCCTCCTGTTGAAGAGGCCGAACGCATCATTCTCGGGTTGAGGGACAGATACGAAGAGCATCATGGGGTGGTCATCACCGACGCTGCAGTTCACGATGCGGTCGTCCTGTCCGAGCGGTATGTGACAGACCGCTTTCTCCCGGATAAGGCGATCGACATCATTGATGAAGCCGGTTCCCGGGCAAAGCTCAAGAGTTTTTCTCTTCCTCCCGAGATCAAGGAGCTGGATCAGCATCTGAAGCACTCTCTGAAGGGCAAGGAGCAGGCGATCAAGCAGCAGAACTTCGAAGAGGCCGTACGCCTTCGGACACAGGAAGATATTCTCCGGAAGCAGATCGACGAAGAGAAGCTCAAGTGGAAAGCCGAGCAGGAGAAAAACAGGCCTGTCATTGGAGGGGAAGAGGTGTCGGTGATTGTCTCCAAGATGACGGGTATCCCCCTGACGAAAATCGAAGAAGGAGAGAGCGAGCGGCTCCTGAAGCTCGAGGAAGAACTTCATCGGCGTGTCGTGGGACAGGATGAAGCCATCTCTGCCGTCGCAAGGGCCATACGGCGATCCAGGGCGGGGATCAAGGGGGAGAAGAGGCCGATCGGCTCCTTCATCTTCCTCGGTCCGACCGGAGTCGGAAAGACGGAACTTGCCCGGACTCTGGCCGAGTCTCTTTTTGGAAACGAAGATGCGCTCATCCGTGTCGACATGTCCGAATACATGGAGCGATTCAACGTCTCCCGCCTGACCGGGGCTCCTCCCGGCTATGTCGGCTACGAAGAGGGTGGACAGCTGACCGAAAAGGTCCGAAGACGCCCGTATTCCGTTATTCTTTTTGACGAAATCGAGAAGGCTCATCCGGACATGTTCAATGTCCTGCTTCAGGTCCTCGATGACGGATTCATCACGGACAGCCTGGGTCGGAAGATTGACTTCAAGAATACCGTCATGATCATGACCTCGAATCTGGGAGCGCGCGCGATCGAAAAGGAAGGGTCCCTCGGTTTTCAGCGTGGGGCAGGGGAGGTGCGTGAAACCTTCATCAAAAACACAATCCAGGACGATCTCAAGAGGACCTTCAATCCCGAATTCCTGAACCGGATCGACGAGGTCGTCGTTTTCCATCCCCTCGACGAGAAACAGCTTGAATCCATCGTCGACATCCGGATCGCAGAACTCAACAAGAGGCTCGAACCTAAGGGAATCGTTCTCGAGGTGGATCCTGAGGTCAAGAAGTGGCTCGTGAAGGAAGGGTATCAGCCCAACTATGGAGCCAGACCGATGCGCCGAGCCATTCAGCGGCACATTGAAGACCGACTGTCGGAGAAGGTCATTGCCGGCTCTCTTCATGCCGACAAGAAGGTCCGGGTGGTCCTGAGAGAGGGGCAGCCAGTATTTATCGAAGAAGACACCATGGCTGCCGTTATTTAGACAGATCCCTTTCGATGATACTCGCCGTTGAAAGTTCCTGCGACGATACGTCTGTGGCCCTGGTCGATATGACCGGGGCCCTTTTTTTTCATCGCTCCCTTTCCCAGAATGATCTTCATGCCCCTTTCGGGGGAGTCGTTCCTGAACTGGCGTCCCGGACACATTCCGAAAGGCTTCCGTTTCTCGTCGAGCAGGCCTTTTCCGAAACAGGCCTCTCGCTTGAGCAGGTTTCTGCGGCCGCTCTGACCGTGGGACCCGGTCTGTCCGGGGGCCTTCTGGCCGCGATCTCCTTTCTGAAAGGGCTCTGCTGGGCGAAAAACATCCCCATGGTCCCCGTCCACCATATCCGGGCCCATCTAAGAGTGGCACTGGATCCCAGCCTCGAGATCCCTCGCGAGTCCTTGGGCCTCGTCGTTTCCGGGGGGCATACACACCTTTACCGTATCCGTGAGTGGCCCGATCTCGACCTTGTGGGCCAGACTACCGACGATGCCGCCGGTGAAGCTTTCGACAAGGGCGCCAAGGTTCTGGGACTTCCCTATCCCGGAGGTCCGGAAATCGAGAAACAGGCGTCCCTTTGGACCGGTCCTTTGATCAAGTTTGTCCGGGGAATCAATACAAGAAATTCCTTCGACTTCAGCTTCAGCGGCTTGAAGACAGCCTTTGTCGGTCATATTCGCCAAACGGGAACAGATCCGTCAAAGACTCCGCAGCTCGCGGCCTCCTATCAGTCGGCCATCGTCAGTCATCTGACCGATCGGATCGGAAAAGCGTTGGAGGCCTTCCATCCCCCCTCCCTGCTTGTGGGCGGCGGCGTTGCGGCCAATCTCCACTTCCGGTCCGAACTGGAAATTCTCTGTGAGGAGAAGGGGATTCCTCTTTATATGGCTCCTCGACCCCTTTGCGGAGATAACGCAGTTATGGTAGCTTTGACAGGTTTGGAATTATTCCGGGCGGGTCGAGGGGTGATGTCTCCCTACGATGAAATCCGCCCGAGGCCGAGATGGGATGAGGATTAATCGGAGATTTCGTGTTTGAAAAGCGTTTGGCTGGACTCATCGTCCGTGCCGTCAAATCGGTAGCCGCCGAAGAAGGGTGGTCCCAGGAGATTCTGAAGCCGGTCCTTGATCGTGGCCTTCGCCTCGAATGGCCGAAGAAGGAGGAGTTCGGGGACCTGTCAACGCCATTTGTCCTCGGCCTTTCCAAGGGTCTCGGCAAACCTCCCCGTGTTCTGGCGGAGAAAGTCCTCCAAGCCATAAATCATGATCCTGAATCACAAATTCTTCTGAAAAAGATTGAAATCGCCGGTCCAGGCTATATCAATCTGACGCTCTCTTCCTCCTTCCTCCTGGAATTTTTGGAAGCGGTCATTTCTTCTGACGATCTGGTGGAAAAGGTCTCGATTCCGCGCTCCATCAATGTCGAGTTCGTGAGTGCCAATCCGACGGGTCCTCTCCATGTGGGGCACGGACGCGGGGCGGCTTTCGGTGACTCCCTGGCCCGTATTCTGCGGGAAGTGGGCCATCGCGTTTCGACCGAATATTACATCAACGATGCCGGAAACCAGATGAACATGCTGGGGAAATCCGTCTATCTGGCCTTCCGGAAGCTCGAGGGAACCTTCACCCCAGAGGAGAAGTCCCGCCTTTTGGGAGACCAAGACGGCTATCGAGGCGACTATATTCCGGATATCGCCAAGAAAATCCGCGACGAACAGACACTGCTCTCTCCGGAGGTCCGTTCCGAAGCCCTGGCCGGACAGTTTACCGACCGCGTTCAGTCTGCCTTCACCCATGTGGCCCAAACCGAAATCATGGCCGGGATTCGGGAAGACCTCAGACGCTTCGGGGTCTCGTTTGATCGCTTCTTTTCGGAGAAGACCCTCCATGAGACTCCGGGAGGGGATGGGCTTCCCAGAATTGGCCACTGGATCGACCTTCTGGAGCGCGAGTCGGGGGGGATTGTCTACGAATCCGAAGGGGCGGTCTGGTTCCGGACCACCGCCATGGGCGACGACAAGGATCGGGTTCTCAAAAAGTCCGATGGATCCTACACTTATTTTGCCGCAGATATCGCGTACCATGCCGACAAGATCGAACGGGGGTTCGAGACCCTCGTTGACGTCTGGGGAGCCGACCATCATGGCTATCAGGCGCGCATGCAGGCGGTGGTCAAAACTCTCTCCGGACGAGTCGGGAAGGCGGTCGATCTCAAGGTGTGCCTGATTCAGCTGGTCTCGCTCCTGAGGGAGGGGAAGGCCGTCAGCATGTCCACCAGGGCGGGGGAATACGTGACTCTTGGCGAAGTCTTAGACGAGGTCGGGGTCGATGCGACGCGTTTTTCCTATCTGACGCGGAGCCACGAGTCCTCTCTGGAATTCGACTTGGCCAAGGCCAAGGAACGCTCGATGGATAATCCCGTCTTTTACGTCCAGTACGCACACGCAAGGGTCAAGAGTCTACTGGCCCAGGCGGCTCTCCGGAATGTCCGGCACGAAAGCTTCAACGTGCAGGACCTCGCCGTCCTGTCCGAGCCGGCGGAGCGATCCCTGATCAGGCTCCTTGCCCAGTTCTCGGGGGTTCTTCTTCGGGCCGCCGAATCCTTTGAAGTGCACCCTTTGACCGACTATTTGACGACACTGGCCGGGGCTTATCATCATTACTATTTTCACCATCGAATCCTTTCTTCGGAAGAAAAGGACCGGCCGGTCATGATCGCGAGAATCGGCCTCTCCATCGCAGTCTCCAGAGTTCTCAAGAAGGGGTTGTCCCTCCTGGGCGTTTCGGCTCCGGATACAATGTGACGCTGCCCCCATTTTTTCAAGTTCTGGATCGGGACCCTGGCTCCAGGGCTAGAACCGGTCTTCTCCGGACCTCCCATGGAACTGTCGAAACTCCGGCTTTCATGCCGGTGGGCACCCGGGGGACGGTCAAGGGGATGACGCCGGATTCCCTTGCGGCCTCCGGGGTCAGCATTCTTCTGGTCAACGCCTTTCATATCTGGCTTCGGCCCGGGACGGAGAGCGTCCGCCGCTCCGGGGGCATCGGCCGGATGATGGGAATCGATGTGCCGACCCTTTCCGACAGCGGCGGCTATCAGGTCCTGAGCCTGCTTCACAGACGGAAGGTGACGGAGGAGGGGGTTTCTTTCCTCTCCCCCTATGATGGAGCGAAGGTCTTCCTGTCTCCGGAACTGGCCGTATCGATTTCGACCGATCTCGGGGTGGACATCCGGATGGTGTTCGACGATCTCGCAGGAGCGGACGAGCCCGCGGAACGAATTGCCGGGGCGATGGAGCGGACCCACCGGTGGGCCAGACGCTCTCTGGACGTCTGGAAGCCTCAGGAGTCCTCAGCCCTTTTTGGGATCGTCCAGGGAGGCGTGGATCCGGAGCTGCGAGAAAAAAGCGCGGAAGGTCTCGTCGGGCTTCGCGGAAAGGACGGGCAGGAGTGTTCGGGTTCGGGATCGGGGGCCTGGGAGTGGGAGAAAGCTTTGAGGAGCGGAGCCGGGTCCTTTCAAAAACCCTTCCCATCCTTCCGGAGGAGCGCCCCCGTTATCTCATGGGGGTTGGATATCCCGGCGACATCGTCGAGGCGGTACGCCATGGGGTCGACCTCTTCGATTGCGTTCTCCCGACAAGAAATGCGAGAAACGGGATGTACTTCACCTGGGAGGGTCCCATTTCGATCCGAAACGCCCGCTACCGGGACGATGACGGACCGATCGACCCGTCGTGCCCGTGTTCGACCTGTCGGCGCCATTCCAGGTCCTATCTCCAGCATCTGGTGAAGAACTCCGAATTGACCGGTGCCATTCTTGGAACGATCCACAATGTCTCTTTTTACATGAACCTCATGTCCGAAATACGTCGTCGCATTTC
>DAIBSV010000104.1 GCA_027415455.1 Nitrospirota bacterium
GGCTCGAGACAGCGGAGAAGGTCATGGCCTTTATCCGGGAGGAGGCGGAGAAGATCTCCCTCGATCTGGCCAAGGTCCATGGACCCTACCCCTACTTCGAGGGGATCGGCTCGCCCAGGCGGAACAGCCATCTTCTCACGATCGCCCCGACGGGCACGATCAGCATGATCGCCGACACCTCCTCCGGATGCGAGCCGGAGTTCTCCATCATCTGGTACAAGAACGTCATGGACGGCACCCATCTTCCCTACACACTGGAGATGTTCGAGCGGGTGGCCCGGAAGGAGGGATTCTGGTCTGACGACCTTCCGGCCCGCATCGTCGAGAATCACGGCTCCTGCCGGGGCCTCTCCGATGTTCCGGAAAAATGGCAGAAGGTCTTCGCCACCGCCCACGACATCGCCCCGGAATGGCATGTCCGCATGCAGGCCGCCTTCCAGAAATCCATCGATGCCGCCGTCTCGAAGACCATCAACATGCCGGAGACGGCCACCGTCTCCGACGTGGAGAACGCCTACATGCTGGCGTACTCCCTCGGATGCAAGGGCATCACCGTCTACCGCGACGGGAGCCGCTCAAACCAGGTCCTGAACCTGGGGAACCAGAAGAAGGGCGCCGGGACCGCCCCCGGATGGGGACAGCGCCGCTCTCCCGGCGACGTCAGCCGGGGGGTCCGGGTCAAGATCTCCGGAAAGTCCGGAAAGTCCTACGTCCATCTCTATTTCGACGAGGAAAAGCGCCCCATCGAGATCTTCGTCACCCCGGCCGCCGACCACCGGGAACGGGAGTCGGCCATTCTCTTCGGACGTCTCGGGTCTCTGGCCCTGCAGTTCGGGGCGCCGGTGGAAGAGGTGGTGGGGCAGTTCATCAAGAGCCACGAGGAGGCCGGCAAGCTGGGATCGGATCCCTACGCCATCGCCAAGGCCATCGGCACGATCCTGTCGAAGGAAGGGCTGACCGGGGAGCACGGCATGGTGATCGAGGTGGCCTGCCCCTCCTGCGGAGGACAGGTGGCCTTCCTCGAGGGCTGTCTCAAGTGCATGGGATCGAAGAAGACCGGCGGGTCTTGCGGCTGGAGCCAGTGCTAGCCTGAAACGCCTCCATCGGTCTTTCGGGCGTCCCTCTCCGGTCCCGGCCGGGGAGGGGCGCCTTTTTTGTCAGGAGCTCCCTCCCGTCAGGATCCGGCTCCGGTAGTGCTCGAGAAAGGCCGCCGCCACGGGAAAGTCCCGGGGCCAGAAGACCGCCCCCGCCGGATCGAGGACGGTGTGGAGGGGGAGAACCGGAAGAGTGGAGGAGGTGAGGAAGAGCTCCCGGAAGGAGGCCGCCTCCGAAAAAAGCGGCGCAACCTCCCGGACCCTCATCCCCTCTCGCCGCGCCCAGGCCAGGACCTCCCCCCGGAGGATCCCCGGAAGGATCCCGGCGGCGAGCGGGGCGGTGGAGAGGACTCCGTCGGCGTCGACGGCGAAGACCGAGCTCGTGGTGCCTTCGAGGATCTCCCCGCGGGGACCCAGGAGAAGCTGCTCGACCGCCTCCGGACTCCGTTTCGTCCTCCGGATTCCCTTGATCCAGAGGAGATTGCCGGTCTTGTGGGCAAATCGGGGATCGGCGGCGGGATCCCAGGGGAGGGAAAAGGTCTCGGCCAGGGCTCCGTTCCGAAGCGCCGCATCCGTCCGGGCCGGGCGAAAGAGGGGAAGGATCACCCGGACCACCGCCTCCGAGACCCCGTCGGGTCCGGGGGAGACGGCCCGCCCCCGGGAGAGGGTGACCCGGAGCGCGGAGGGGATGTCCGGCTGGATGCGGATCGTCTCGAGAAGTTCGAGCCTGAGCGTCTCTTCCGCCGGAATGGGCGGATAGCCCATCAGGCGCGCGCTTTCGGCGAGCCGGGCATAGTGGGCCTTCCAGAGAACGGGACCTCCGTCGTGTACGGCCAGGGTCGTGAACAGGGTGTCTCCGTGGAGGAAGCCCATGTCGGTGGCCGCGATCACCGGATCCTCCATCCCCGCCGCCACCCCGTCGACCACCACATAGCCCCGGACCGTCACGACAGCACCTCCCCCATGGCTTTGGCCTTGAGCAGGATCTCCCCGTACTCCTCGTCCTCCCGGGAGTCGGCCACGATCCCGGCCCCCACCCCGAAGACCAGGCGCCATCCCGTCCCCTCCCGCCTCCCCTCGAGGGTCCGGATCAGAAGCGCCATGTCCATCTCGCCCTCTTCCGAGAGGGTTCCCAGGGTTCCGCAGTAGTAGTCCCGGGGCACCCCCTCGAGCCGGCCGATCTCCCGGCGTACCCGGACGCGGGGCGCCCCGGTCACCGATCCCCCCGGAAAGAGGGATCGGAGGACCTCTCCGCGGGAGAGCCGGGGGTCGACCCGGCCGGCCACCTCCGAGACCAGGTGGCGCAGGTGGGGGTAGGACTCGACGGCGAGAAGGGCGGGTACCGAGACCGTTCCCGCCCGGCTGACGCGTCCGATGTCGTTCCTCAGGAGGTCGACGGTCATGATGTGCTCGGCCCGGAGCTTCCCGTCGGTCAGGAGAGGGTCGGCCCCCCCGGCGGGAGGGGCGCCCGGCGCGGTTCCGGCGATGGGACGGGTCCGCACATGGTCCCCGGAAAGGGCCAGGAGCTGCTCGGGAGAATGGGAGAGGAGAAAGCGGTCCCGGAAGGAGAAGAAGCCTCCGTAGCGCGACCGGGAACGCCCGAGAACCCTGGAATAGGCGGCGAGCGGATCGAAGGCTTCGGGAAGGGACGCCTCGAAGCGAAGGGCGATGTTCACCTGGAAGTAGTCCCCCCGGCCGAGCCCCCGCATGATCGGACGGAAGAGTCCGGAAAACCCCTCGCGGGAGCGGGAGGGGCGAAGGAGGACCGGGGGCGGGGGGGCGAAGGAAAGGGGCTCGAGGAGGCTCCTGTCGAAGCCCGGGGGCAGGAAGAGGCGGCCGGTGGGGGCATGGTAGGAGACCGTCTCCCGGCACGAGAGGACGACCGCCGGAACCCCCGGGGCGCAAAACGGCCCGCCGGAGGGCTCCCAGCCTTCGGCCATCTCGAAGGGAAGGAGAAGGGCCAGGCCGGAGGAGAAGGGGGGCAGGTCCCCTCCGGAGGACGACGGGCCCTCCGCCTCCCTCCCCGCTTCGGCCAGCGGACGGGAGAGGAGGGGATCCGCCCCCCAGCCGGGAGGGCCGGAGGGAAGAGGCTCTCCCTCTTCTCCGGTCCAGCGGAGGCCTTCGGGACCCTCCTCCAGGACCCGGTCGATCCGGACGGGGACATGGCTCCACCCGGTCGTCCTCTCCCGGTCGATGTGGAGAAGGGGACGCCGGGGATTACGGCTCCGGAGCCGTCCCAGGAGGGCGGCGGGATCGAAAGAGTCAACCTTGATGACGTCGTAGGGGGCGTTCACCGTCAGTTCCTGGTCCAAAAGAGGGTGGGGCGGGGGGAGTTCCTTCGGTCCCCTGTTTTTTTTCAGGCGGATTCATTATAATCCGGCCGTCGGGAGATTTCGCATTTTTGTTCTGCCCCGGGGTCCGCTCCGGCGGACAGGGAAACCAGCCATGGAGGAACGATGTCCTTCGGAACGTCGAAAACAAGGGGAATTCTGGCCGGGGGGGCCCTTTTGCTCGCGCTGGCCGGCTGTTCGAGCTACAGCGTCCAGCGGGTGAGCGTCGACACCTCAGGCGGGGTGACGAGCCGGTGGACCGACACCGACGCCCGCCTCACCGCCAGGACCATGATCCGCAAGGCCCTCGAGGCTCCCTGGCTGCGCCGTTTCCGGGACAAGAAGGGCCGGCGGCCGGTGGTGGAGCTGGGCCAGATCATCAACCGCTCCGACCAGCACATCAACACCCGTCTCTTCCTGAACCATTTCCAGGACGACCTGATCAATTCGGGGAAGGTGATCTTCGTGACCGCCTCCGAAGCCCACCGGCGCCAGGCGGCGGCCGAACGGGAGTACCAGATGAAGCACGCCCGCTCCTCGACCGTCCACGGTCCCGGACAGCAGACGGGCGCCGACGTTCTGATCACCGGCTCGATCAACTCCTACACCGCTTCCCGCGGCGGCAAGACCGTCCGCTACTACGAGACCCATCTCAAGGCCATCGACCTGACGACCAACGAGATCCTCTGGGGAAGCCAGTACCAGGTCAAGAAGATCGCCCATCACGATTCCATGGGCTTCTAGCGCGGGCAACCGTCCGGAACAAGCTGTCCGCCGGGAGGTCGCCGGAGATCAGGGGCCTCCCCCGTCCATCCTTAACGGAGGAGGTCCCCCATCAGGATTGTCCGCCTTTCCTCCCTCGTCCTTCTCTTCGTCGTCCTCGGAGCCTGCGCCCCGTCCTTCGTCCAGGACCGGGTCTACTACAACGACCTGGCGGCCGCCCCGGGGGGGGTGATCGGGGAGGGGAAGACACCCGCGGCGGAGCGGGCCCTGGCAGAGATCGAGAAGGCCCGCAAAAAGGACCTCTACAATTCGAAGGACCAGCTCCTTCTGGGGATGGATCTCGGGATGGCCGCCCACGTGGCCGCCCGCTACCGGGAATCCGAGAAGGTCTTCCGGGGAGCCAACCGCCTTGGGGAGATGCTCTTCACCCAGTCCTTCACCAACATTCTCCTGGCCTACCAGCTGAACGACTACTCCCTCCCCTACCGGGGTCTTCCCTACGAACGGGTCATGATCAACCTCGTGAACTCCCTAAACTATGCCGCGACCGGCGACTGGAACGGGGCGCTGGTCGAAGCCCGCAAGATCCGGCGGAAGCTTCTGTCCTACAACCGGATGTACCCGAAGGCGGCGGGATCCGCTCCCGGCCGCTACGCCCGCTACGAGGGCACCGCCCGGGAGCTTCTCGCCCGCCACCACATCGCCTACAACCCGTCGCAGCTGAACCACTACACCGACGACGCCTTCGCCCGCTTCCTGTCGGGGTTCTTCGAGGAGGCCCAGATCGCGAGCGGCGCCGGGAGCTACCAGTCGGCCTACCTCTCCTACCTGAAGGCCAGGAGGACCTACGAAAAATACGCCCTCCTCTACAACACCCCCATGCCGTCCTTTCTGGGTCCGGCTCTCCTCCGGACCGCCGAGGCGGCGGGCCGGACCCATGAACTTGAGCGCTGGAAGAGGGTCTACGCCGGGGTCTCCTATCTCCACCCTGCCGAATATGCCCGGATGGGACACATCCTGTTCGTGGGCTTCAACGGAAAAATCTTCCATCTGACCCAGGAGCGCTTCGCCTTCCCCCTTCCGCTTGCGAACACGATCTCGATGGTCTCCTTCTCCGTCCCGAAGCCGAAGGGGGGCGGGACCGGCGTCCGGGGCCACGAGATCCTCCTCGCCCCCGCCGGGACAACGGGAGATCCGGGGATCCGCGCCTCCTCCGAGCTGGGCGACGACCTCATGGCGATCGGGGCGACGAACTTCAAGGACCATCTCTCCCGCATCATCCTGCGGGAGGCGATCCGGTCGACCTTGAAGACGGCCGAGCAGATCACGGCCCAGGAGATGGCCCGGCAGGAGGGCACCGTGGCCCAGCTTCTCACGATGGTGGGCGGGGGAATCTTCGCCGTGGCCTCCGACCAGGCGGATGTCCGGAGTTGGCGCCTCCTTCCGGCGACGATCGACTTCGCGACGATCGACATTCCTCCCGGGACCTACGACCTCACCGTCCGCACCCGGACCGACTTCGGGCCGGGAGGGAGCCTGACCCGTCGGGTTACGGTGGCGCCCGGCCAGTTCCTTCTGGTGAGGACCGTCAACCCTCCGCCGCCGACGGAACGGGGCGGAAATTGACGGGGGGGCATCCCCCCCATCCCGCAGGGGAAACATTGGCCCCCTCCGGTTCCCCGGGCGTTCCGGGGAACCCGGGGGGCGAAGGGTTGTCTTTTTCCGCCTGTCTGGGCTAAAATGCTCTCTTGAACCCGATTTCCGGGGTCTCTCCGCATTCCTCACGGTGAGTGTAGCTCAAGGGCAGAGCACTGGACTGTGGCTCCAGGGGTTGGGGGTTCGAAACCCCTCACTCACCCCACCTACTTTAGCCAAACATTAAAAATTCCTACAAGCCTGTTGCGAAAACAAAACGGGAACCTGTGAAAAACTCAGCGATCCTTTTTGTCTCCTTCAAGAGAGTCTTTCTCCCGATACAATGATCAACCCCCCACGGAGCACCCTATCGGGCATAATCTTCTCGACTCCTCTCGCCAACGCAGATCCTGATGGCAGGAAGACCGCAGAACGGACCGTCAGCCTGGCTACGGGCAAACCGGTAAAAAGATCCAGAAGGTTCTCCGGCCGGTGCCATCTGGCTCCGCGATAAGATCCG
>DAIBSV010000105.1 GCA_027415455.1 Nitrospirota bacterium
CGGGGAGATGGCAGGAAGGAATCCCCTTCCTTACCGCTTTCGCGGCGAGCGAAGCGAGAGGGAGGGGAGGATGTCAACGAACGAAAATATCAAAAAACCAATGGGAGATTTTCATGCTAGCATCGGAGTCTCGCCGCGGCAACCCAAAATCGATTTTTTTTCAATATTCACTAATTTTTTCCTCCAGCCCAACAAAAAAACAGACCAAATCCATATAAAAAAGACATTTTTGTGGTGATAAGAAGAAAAAAATGCATTTCGGGTTTGACATTTCGTCCGACAGTTGCAAAGATATAAGCCTCTTCGACAGAATCTATGGGTAGGAAATAGAGCATTGAGTCCCCCTAATGGTACGATTGTTTTATCCATAAACGATCAACCAGGAGGAACCCAATGCTTATCAAAGCAGTACTGAATCAGTTAGAAAACTTCAAGGGGTTCGTATTCGGCAAGGTCCGTCTCCGGAAAAGGTGGTTTGAGAAGCCCACCCTTGTGGTGGACATCCTCCCCCGGAAGGGGAGTCGTCCCGGATGTCCGGTGTGCGGCCGGAAAAGATCGGTCTACGACACCAGTCGAAGCGCCCGGGAGGCGGAGTATCTCCCCTTGTGGAGCTACCGAGTGGTTTTCCGCTTCTTCCCTCGCCGGGTCAACTGTCCCTGGGACGGAATCCAGGTAGAATGGGTTCCCTGGGTGAACGGGAAAGAACAAATGACCCATTCCTACAAGATCTTTCTGGCCCGATGGGCCCGACGCCTGTCCTGGAACGAGGTTGCGGCCGTCTTCGAGACCAGCTGGGGATGCGTCTTCCGAGCCGTCAAGATGGTCGTCGACTATGGTCTTGCGCACCGCTCTCTCGAGGGCGTGACACAGATCGGAATTGATGAGATCGCCGTTTTCAAAGGACACAAGTACCTCACCATGGTCTATCAGCTCGATGCCGGGTTCCGGAGGCTTCTCTGGTGCGGGCCCGAACGAAAGATCAAGACCCTTCTCCGGTTCTTCCGCATGTTCGGAAAAGAACGTTCCTCCAAGCTCCGGTTCGTTTGCAGCGACATGTGGCATCCGTATTTGAAGGTCATCGCGAAGAAAGCCCCTCAGGCACTGAATATTCTCGATCGCTTCCATATCATGAAGAAGTTCGGAGAGGCCATCGATCAGGTTCGGCGCTTGGAGATTGCCAAATTCAAGGCGACCGGACAAGAGAATCTTCTGGCAAATGGCCGCTGGGCTGTTCTCAAGCGCCCCGAGAACCTTACGGAGAAACAAACGGTCCGCCTTTCCGAACTTCTTAAACTGAATCTGGCGACGGTCCGGGCCTATCTTCTTCGGGAAGACTTCCAAAGATTCTGGACATTCACCCATGTCAAGGTCGCCGAGTATTTTCTTCATACCTGGTGCACTCGGACCATGCGCTCTCGCATCGAACCCATGAAGCACGTGGCGAAGATGCTCCGTCGGCACAAGGATCTCATCCTCAATTGGTTCGCCGCAGAAGGCCAGCTCTCGAGCGGCGCAGTTGAGGGTCTCAATTTGAAAGCCAAATTAACGATGCGAAAAGCTTACGGATTTCAGTCTCTCGAACATCTTCAAATCGCGTTATACCATACACTTGGCGCTCTCCCGGAGCCTCCAGGTGGTCCCCACAGATTTTGTTGAAGAGCCACAATTTTCGACCAACGAATTCTTCGGAAGAGCCAATTTTTCAGGATCGGTCAGATGACCAATTGTTTTTCTCCGGTGGCATGCTTTTCAAAGTAGCATGTCATCCGTTTAATTTCCTGACCGAACGCCCGTTTCAAAAAGCAAGCCAAAGGAGGGTCGCCCGTGAAAAGTGAAAACATTTCTCCGGCTCTTTCGGATTTCCAATCCCCGTCCTTCGGGAATTCGGGAAGATCCCTCCGGTTCCGGCCTCCTACAGACAGGGATGGTCGGCCCGTCCATGCCCTGATCTCGCGTTGCCCGCCACTGGATGTTAATTCCTGCTATGCCAATCTGCTCCAGTGCTCCCACTTCTCCGGAACGTCCATCCTCGCAGAAACAGAGGACGGAGGACTGGCCGCCTTCATATCCGGATACCTGCTTCAAAAGGACCCGGACACTCTCTTCATCTGGCAGATCGCTGTCGACCCCGTTCACCGGGGACAGGGGATCGCATTGTCCCTGCTGGAAACTCTTCTCGACCGGACGGTTCCAACGGGCGTCCGGTATCTGGAAACTACCATCTCCCCGGAAAACGGTCCCTCCCGGAACCTGTTCCAGAAGCTTTTCTCTCAAAGAAAAGCGCCGTTTTCCACGCGTCTTCTCTTCGACAGGGAGACGCATTTCGGAGGAGGGCACGACGACGAGGTCCTGTTTCGCGGGGGCCCTTTTCTACCGTCGGCCCAGAACACCTGACACAGGAGGAATCATGAAGATCTTTGAAGAAAACGAGTCGATTGTCCGCAGTTATTGTCGTTTCTTTCCCGTCATTTTCCGGGAAGCCCGCGGCGCCGAACTGGTTTCGACGGAAGGTGAATGCTACCTCGACTTTCTCGCGGGAGCCGGCACACTGAACTACGGACACAACCACCCCGTCCTCAAAAAAGCCCTGATCGACTATATCCAGGAAGACGGGATCACGCACAGTCTGGATCTCTATACAGCTGCCAAGGAACGATTTATCGAGACGTTCAAACGTTTGATCCTGAATTTCCGGGGAATGGGAAATTACCGGTTGCAGTTTACCGGTCCGACGGGAGCCAATGCTGTAGAAGCCGCGCTCAAGCTTGCCAGAAAGATCACCGGACGGAGCAACATCCTGAGCTTCACCAACGGCTTTCACGGTTGCTCCATCGGTGCCCTTGCCGCGACAGGAAACCGGCATCACCGGGGAGGAGCCGGCATTCCACTGTCACACGTCAGCCGCATGCCCTATGCCAATTATTTCGGCGAGCAGGTCAACACCATCGCCATGATGGACAAAATGCTGAACGACCCTTCGAGCGGTATCGACAAACCGGCCGCGGCCATCGTCGAAGTCGTTCAGGGAGAGGGAGGACTGAACACCGCCTCCGCCGACTGGATGCGAAAACTGGAAAAACTTTGCCGAAAACATGGAATGCTTCTGATCGTAGACGACATCCAGGCCGGATGCGGCCGGACAGGGCATTTTTTCAGCTTTGAAGAGATGGGGATCCTGCCCGACATCGTCACTTTATCCAAGTCATTGAGCGGATTCGGGTTGCCACTTGCGATCGTGCTGATGAAAGAGGAGCTCGATCAATGGAAAGCCGGCGAGCACAACGGGACCTTCCGCGGGAACAATCACGCTTTCGTTACGGCCACTGCCGCCCTTGAGCATTTCTGGAGCGATGATGCTTTTTCCCGGAGCGTCCGGGGAAAAAGCCGTCTTCTGGCCGAGAGGTTGAACCGTATTGCGCTTCGCCACGGTCCCCATTCCCTCAAAGTGAAAGGGCGGGGAATGATGCTTGGCATTGCCTGTCCGGATGGAGAAACCGCCGAAGCTGTCTGTGGTCGCGCCTTTGAAAACGGACTGATTCTTGAAACGTGCGGCTCCAACGCCGAAGTCGTGAAATGCCTCAGTCCGCTGACCATCACCAAGGAGCAGATCGACCGGGCCATGGATATTCTTGAAGAGGCCTTTTCCACCATTTTTTCCGAACCTGTTTTCAGCCGCTCTTCCTGACATCAAATACAAAAGGAGTATTTATGATTGTCCGCACACTGGAGGAAGCCGAAAGAAGCGAGCGACGGGTCGTTACCCCCACATGGGAGAGCACCCGCCTGCTCCTGAAAAACGACAGAATGGGATTTTCATTCCACATCACAACCATCTATGCCGACACCGAAACCCACATCTGCTACCGGAACCATCTGGAAGCCGTCTACTGCATCAGTGGAGAGGGAGAGGTGAAGACGCTTGCCGACGGAGTGGTCCACAAGATTCGTCCGGGCACGATCTATGTTCTCGACCAGCATGACGACCATCTCTTGAGGGGAATCACCGAAATGAAACTCGTCTGCGTCTTCAATCCCCCCCTTAGCGGAAAAGAAGTTCACGACGAAAACGGTGTCTATCCTCTGGAGGCTGAATCCGTCTCCTGAAGCAGGTGTCCCGTCAACCGATCAAGTCGGGAAGGGTCAAGGATCTTGTGGCCCTTTCCCAGGAGGAGCCGCATGCAATCCCATCTCGAAGACCTATATCCGACCCGCATAAGCCCAGAACCTGTCTGGCAGGAACGGAAAGTTCCCGTGCTGTATCCCGGATACAGTTTGCCCTCCCCCCTCTCCGCCGAACAGGCCCGTCAGTTTGAAGAAGAGGGATTTCTCGTTTTGCCCCGGATTTACTCCGAAGAGGAGGTCGCGATCTTCCGGGTAGAGGTCGAGCGATTGCGCACAGATCCGGAAATCCGGGCTTCGGAGAAGACAATCCGGGAACCCCAGGGGGAGGCGGTGCGTTCGGTGTTCGCGATACACCGCGACAACCCCCTGTTTTCCCGCATGGCGTCGGACGAGAGAATTGCGGGAGTCGCGAGCTTTCTTCTGGGGGGAGACGTCTATATTCACCAATCCCGCCTCAACTACAAGCCGGGTTTTACGGGGAAAGAGTTTTACTGGCACTCGGATTTCGAGACCTGGCACGCGGAAGACGGAATGCCCGACATGAGAGCGGTAAGCTGTTCCATCCTCCTGACCGACAACACGACCTATAACGGACCCCTGATGCTGATTCCTGGATCCCATCGCCATTTCATCCATTGTGTCGGACAAACCCCCGAACACCATTACCAGAAGTCCCTGCGAAAACAGGAATATGGTGTTCCGGACCATGCAAGCCTTGAAAAACTGGCCGAACGTTACGGAATAACCGAAGTCTCGGCCCCGGCGGGAAGCGCGCTTTTCTTCGACTGCAATATCATGCACGGATCCAACAGCAACATCACGCCATTTCCGAGAACGAACCTCTTTTACGTTTACAACCATACGGAGAATACGGTGCAGGACAGTCTCCTGACTCGCCCTCCGAGACCGGATTTCGTTGCAGAATCCCGGAATTTTTCCGCCCTCGAGATTCGTCCGGAGCGCTTTGTCTGAGCGCCCGGACCCTGGGCTCTTTTGAGACTCTCGCCTCTATTCGGAGATATCAGACTTTCTGCACCAGTTGGATTCTTTCGCGGGCTGGACGCGAAGAAGGGGGTTGGCTACCCGGTGTCCGTTCTTGTCCGGCATATTTCCTCCCCCATAGGCCCGGCAAAGGTTGTCGACCGCGTTCTGACTCTCGGGGCCGCAGCCGCCTTTTTGAGCCACCGGATTCCCCGTTCTCTGTTTTGAACGCATCCCTTCTTGCCGTCGATATAGGCCAGCCCCATCAGGTTCTCCGCTTCGGCGTTTCCGCTCATGGCGGCAGCGCGGGGCGCACACGTCTGGCCACGAGCGGGACGAAGGAAAAGAAAGAGGCACAATCCCGAATAAAATGGAGGAGAAGCATGGATTCGACTTCGACGACTTGAAGAATGCTTTTGAAAAACACTCTCGCTTCGGGTGGGATATTGCAGTTCATCGCTTGAGCCAATGCCATGTCACCGAAGGGGATCCCGGATATGAAACCCTCCTTGAACCCAAAGTTCCAGCAAGAATAACCTCTAAAAATGAGATTTTATTTATTATTCACAACATCATGAATGAATCTACATTCCTGCAAATGTAGTCACTAATTCCATTGACAAGACGTATTTTTCATGTTATCCTTGCTTCATGGCGAGCAGAAAAGGACCATGTCATGTGGTCACAACAAAGAGGGTGGTCGGAGAGAAGGTGTATACCACAACCCTTCTGCGCCGGACCTATCGCGAAAACGGGAAGGTCAAGAACGAGACCCTGGCGAACCTCTCCCATCTTCCTCCCCACATTATCGAGGTCGTGAAGGCCGGAATGTCGGGACAGTCGGTGGGTGTCCTGTCCCAGGACCTCGCCTGCGTCAGGTCCCTGCCTCATGGCCATGTGGCGGCGGTGGTCGGAACGATGCGTGCCACGGGGCTGACCGTCCTTCTGGGATCCCGGCGAAGCCGGACGAGGGATCTTCAGGAAGCCCTGATCGCCCACCGGCTGATTTCTCCGGGCTCGAAGCTGTCCCTCTCCCGGGCCCTATCTCCCG
>DAIBSV010000106.1 GCA_027415455.1 Nitrospirota bacterium
GTGGGTTGGTGTCGGGCAAAAAGACTGGCCACCGCCTTGCGGTCCCGGATGTCTCCCTGGACGAAAACGTGGTCGGAATCATCTTTGAGTTCGTCAAGGTTGGCAAGGTTGCCGGCATAGGTGAGCGCATCGTAGGTCACGATGCGGGCCCGATTCTGTCTCCGGACCATCCGGACGAAATTTGAACCGATGAAGCCGGCTCCCCCCGTGACGATCCAGCATTCGGACTTCGCATTCTTTTTCGTCGCCAACGTTCCTCCTTGAAGGCCCGGTTGTTTTTTCAGAGAAATCGATGGCCCCATCATAGCCGATTCGGAGCGGGATGAACAGATTTTGATCGTGTCTGCAGGGACTGTTGAAGAGACGTATGCTTTTGTCCGTTTGAAGGAGTTCCATGCAAAAAGGTATGATCGGGAGAGGAGTTTCAGTCAAAGGTCGGACGGAAGAGGGGATGGGGATGGCTGAGAGGGAAAGAAACGAAGAAGTCCCGGGAAAGAACGGCGCCGGGTATGTGGAGTGGTTTCGGGAGGCCTCTCCCTACATCCACCAATTTCGGGGGGAGACCTTTGTCCTCCTGCTGGACGGCGATCTTCTGAGAGAGGGTGGCATGGGCGCCCTGGCTCATGATATCGCTCTTCTGTCGAGCCTCGGGATCCGGCTCGTTCTTGTCTTCGGGGCCAGTCCCCAGATCGATGCCAGCCTCGAATTCCGGGCTGTCGAAACCACGCGTGTCGGAAAACGCCGCATCACCCCTCCGGAGGCGTTGGGCTTGCTCATGGAATCGGTGGGACGAATCCGGTTCGAGATCGAAGCCGCCCTCTCCCAGGGGACCGACGGGACACCCATGGGGGGGGCCCGGATCCGCGTGGTTTCCGGAAACTTCGTCATCGGGAGACCCTTGGGGGTCATCGACGGGGTCGACTTCCTGTACACCGGGACGGTACGCCGGATCGAGTCCGAAGCGATCCGGCACCATCTGGACCAGGGAGACGTGGTTCTGCTGTCGCCCCTCGCCTTTTCGCCGACCGGGGAAATCTTTAATGTCCTGTCATTCGAGGTGGCCTCCAGGGCCGCGGTCGCGGTAGGGGCCTCGAAACTCATTTTGCTCGCTCTGTCCCCCGAGATCAGAAACGAGAGGGGAGAGCCCCTGAGACAGCTGGTCCTTCCGGAGGCAAGGGCCCGGGAAGCGACATCTCCCCTTCCGCTCTCGGTCCTTTACGAAGCCCTGGACCAAGGGGTTCCCCGCCTCCATCTTCTTGACGGCAAGAAGGACGGGGCGCTTTTGCTGGAGCTCTTCACGCGGGACGGGATCGGTACGCTTGTGTCTCGGGATCCGTTCGAGCATATTCGGCCGGCCGTCCTCGACGATTTGGTCGACATTCTGGGGATCATCCGTCCCCTCGAAGCCGGAGGCATTCTCGTCCGCAGGCCCCGGGAGCGTCTCGAGATGGAGCTTTCGCACTTTACGGTGACCTGTCGGGACCGGACGGTGATCGGATGCGTCTCCCTCACGCCCTATCCTGCCTCGTCCATGGCGGAGATGGCCTGTCTGGCCATTCTTCCGGAATACCAGGGAGCGGGACGCGGGGAGCAGCTTCTGGCCTGGTGTCGGGCCGAGTCGAAACGACTGGGTCTCAAGAAGATATTTGTCCTGACCACCCAGTCTCCCCGGTGGTTCATGGAGCGGGGATTCGTTCCGGCGAGCCCGGAGATCCTCCCGCCAGACCGAAAAATGCTTTATGATCCGGACCGCAAGAGCCAGGTCCTGGTCTCCGAGGTCGGTCCCTGACCCGACCGGAGGGGGGCCGGGTCGGGGGACCGTGAATTTTCGGGATCTACTTTTTGAGGAAGGTGCGCTCGTAGGAGAGAACGTCCCGGATCTGCTGGGGGTCGATGACATCCCAGAAGGCGGGCATGATTTTTCGTCCGCGACGGATGACGTGGATGTAAAAGGCCTCGTCTCCCATCTGCCAGGTTTTGGGGTCGGTGAAATTGGCGGGTTTTTCCATGAGGGCCGGGGCGGCCACGCCGTTTCCGTCTCCCTTGACCCCATGGCACTGGATGCAGAGTCCCTGATAGATCTTTTTGCCTCGGACGGGATCCCCGGTCGCTCCCGATGCGACGGGAATGGATGACAGGGTGACCGTCACGGCCAGGATGAATCCGGTCAGGGAAATGACTCCCGATTTTCCATGTCTAGAGAACAGTGGCCCCAAGGTTCTTCTCCTTCCGTATTGTTAAGGTCGAGAGCAGGTCGGACTATTTATACTCTTTTCCCCTTCAAGATAACAAGGATGGCTCTTTTCCGAAGGTTTGTCATGGAGGGACGGTTCCTGAAGGTTGCTTCCGGGACAAGATCGAGCCATTGGACGATCGCTGGCTGGAGGCGGAAATGTTAAGGATGGGACCGGTGAATTGTTTTGATGGCTGTATTACCATCGGGCGAGGACGAGCATGAGCCGGAAACCTCCGACACCCCGGGGCCGTGGAGCCCTCTCGCTTCCAGACAACCGGTATGAAAAGGAAACCCGGGAGATCATGCCGGAGGCGATGGGGGAAGCCCCTCCATCCTCGAACGACACCGTGATTCTTCCGGATACGGCCCGATCCGTCCTGTGCGAAAACGACTCTCCGGATGTGGGGTTCTCCCGCTCACTGAATCCCTACCGGGGGTGCGAGCACGGGTGTATCTACTGCTTTGCCCGGCCGACCCATGCCTATCTCGGCCTGTCTCCTGGGCTGGACTTCGAGCGGCGGATCTTTTTCAAGAAGGATGCGGCGGTTCTTCTCGAGCAGGAACTGAGAAAGAAGTCTTACCGATGCGAGCCGATCGCCTTGGGAATCAATACCGACTCTTACCAGCCGGCCGAAGAGAAGCTCGGTGTCACCCGGTCGATTCTTCAGGTGATGCTTCGCGCACGACATCCTCTGACAATCGTCACGAAGTCGGCCCTCATCGAACGGGACCTCGACCTCCTGACCGCCCTTTCGGCCCACCGCTGCATCCAGGTCTTCATCTCTCTTCCGACCCTGAATGAGGATCTTTCCGGAAAGCTCGAGCCCCGGGCCACGCGGCCGATGAGGCGGCTGGAGACCATCGGCCGCCTGTCTGATGCGGGAATCCCGGTGGGGGTTCTCGCGGCCCCGGTCATCCCGGGTCTCACCGACCACGAACTGGAGGGGATCCTGGGGAGCGCCCGAAAGGCCGGGGCCCTTTCGGCAGGGTACATTCTGTTGCGTCTCCCTCTCGAAGTGCGTCCGCTCTTTCTCGAATGGCTCTCCCATCATTATCCGGATTCGGCCAAAAAAGTTGAGCATCGTTTGCGGGAGTTCCATGGGGGAGCCCTCTACGATTCGGAGTTCGGAAGGAGAATGCGGGGAAGCGGCCCGATGGCGGAGCTTCTCTCGAAACGATTCGAGGTGGCCGCCCGGCGACTGGGTTTCGGTCCGATGCCGGAGCTCGATCCGGCGGGATTTGTCCCCCCCGTTCCGCCTCCAAGGCGCTCTCGGCTCTTTCCGGATTTCACGCCTTAAAAGGAATGGGAATCAATTCTTCAAGGAGAAAAAGAGTAAGGCTTTTTTGATGAAAACAGTTCGTTTTTATGTCGGGATTCTTGAATGAACATGGTGCGCCTGGCAGGAATCGAACCTGCGACCTGCGGATTCGAAGTCCGACGCTCTATCCTACTGAGCTACAGGCGCCTTTTGGGAAGGATTGATGCTTATCTTATCAGGAACTCCTTCCCTTTTCCATGGCTTCAGGGCGCAATCATGCCGTTGTCCAGGTAAGAGCGGGAGTAGAGAAAGACCGTCGTCGGGTCCGGCAAAACCACCGACTCCTTTTTCCCCTTGTAGGTGACCCTCGAAAGAAAATCCCGGATGACATGGATCCGGGCGTGGTCCTTGTTGTCGGCCCGGACGACGATCCAGGGAGCCATGGCTGAATGGGTTCGCGCGAACATTTGGTTCCTCGCGTTGCTGTAATCCTCCCAGTGCTTCTGGGCCGCCATGTCGATGGGGCTGATCTTCCATTGCTTGAGAGGATCCTCCTGGCGGCTCAGAAGCCGTTTTTTCTGTTCGTCCCGGTCGATGTCGAGATAGTATTTGTAGAGACGGATTCTCGACCGAACGATCATCTGTTCGAAGGACGGAACGGTTTCCATGAATTCCTCGTACTGCTCGGATGAGCAGAATCCCATCACCCGTTCCACTCCCGCCCTGTTGTACCAGCTCCGGTTCATGAAGACCATCTCCTGGGCTGCCGGGAGATGGGCCACATAGCGCTGGAAATACCACTGGGACTGCTCCCGGTCGGAGGGCTTCCCCAAGGCCACGACGCGGGTCTCACGGGGGGAGAGGTGCTCGGTGAAGTGCTTGATCGTCCCGTCCTTTCCGGCGGCGTCCCGTCCCTCGAAGATGATGAGGACCTTCTCGTTTTCCTTGATCAGATGTTTCTGGAATTTGACGAGTTCGATCTGGGCTTCCCGGAGGTCCTGATGGTATTGGACCGATTCCGGGGTTGGCTCGGAGGGGAGGTTGATTTTCGGAGATTTCGGGGTTTTGGAATTTTTGGCGCTCATGGGACCTCCTCGGGTTGACGACCTCTTTTTTCACGTTATCAAAATCTGACGAAGGAAACACCCATTTTCCCGGATCCTGTCTCGGTTTTGAGATGAATTCTTGAAGAAACTGTCTTTTTCTCCCGGCAGAATGGCTCCGAAGGCGTGCAAAAGGAGGTCCCCATCGACGCCACGGAACCCCTTCCCGAAGGTCGCTGCAAGGTCCTGATACTGGGCGCAAATGTCGGAAGCGGCCACATGCGTGCGGCCCACGCGGTTGCAAAGGCCCTTTCCGGGATCACCCCGTCGCCTGAGGTAAGAGTCGAGGATCTCCTGGAGAGGGGCAGCCCTCTCTTCTGTTTTCTCTATCGCACCACCTACCTTTTCCTCGCCCGTCGCTTTCCCCGTCTTCTCGATCGACTCTATGGATGGAGCGATCCCATGCCACGGTGGCTGGCCCTCCTTCTTCCCCGAATCGACCGGCTGGCATTCCGCACGTTTTTGAGGGAGCTCGCCGAAGACCCTCCCGACCTGATCCTCTCCACGCATTTCCTTCCCCTTGAAATTCTGTCGTCTGATCGCCCCAAAGGACTCCTTCGGACGCCTCTCTGGGGCGTCGTCACCGATCTTCACCCCCATGGGATCTGGCTTTGGCCAGGTGTCTCGCATTATGTCGTCTCCGATGAGGCGGCCGAGAGGACGGTCCGGCAGAAAAGAACGGGGCAGACCCTTTCTGTGTCGACGGCGGGGATTCCGGTGGACCCTGAATTTTCTGTTCCTCCGGTCCGGGGCGATCTCCGGGAAAAGATGGGACTTCCTGAGCGGAATACGGTTCTTCTTCTCTCGGGGGGAGAGGGGCTCGACGATCTTGTCTCTCTCCTCGATTCCTTTGCCGGATTCCCCGGGGAGTTGACCCTCATCGCGATTGCCGGAAAAAACCGGCGGCTCCTCAGGGCGTGTGAGCGGTGGGCCGGCCGCCATCAAAGCCGATGGCTTGCCGTAAGGGTTCACGGGTTTGTGAAAAACATGCCGGAGATGATGGGGGTGGCCGACGTGGTGGTCACCAAGCCGGGGGGCATGACCCTTTTCGAGGCGCTGGCTCTTGGACGGCCCCTGGTCCTTCTTCCGGCCAGGGGAGGACAGGAGGCGATCAACCGGCGCTGGGCGGTCGACTCCGGGGCGGCGGTTCCCAGTGATCAGCCCCGGAGGACGGGATCCCTCGTCCGCGCTCTCTTCGAAGATCCGGACCGCCTGAGGGAAATGGCTCTTGCCGCCTGTCGGGCCGGCCGTCCGGAGGCCTCCATCCTCATTGCCAGGGAGGTTGTGGGTTCCCTTTGCTATGACGTCAATTCTGAAGGAGGATTTCATGCCGACAACCCATTACCGGTCGGTCTTCATCTCTGACGTGCACCTCGGAACCCGGGACTGCCGGGTCGATCTTCTTCTGGATTTTTTGCGGGAGACCGAGTGCGAGACCCTCTATCTCGTGGGGGACATCCTGGACTTCTGGCAGCTGAAACGCTCCTGGTTCTGGCCCGAGGCCCACAGCACCGTCATCCAGAAGATCCTCC
>DAIBSV010000107.1 GCA_027415455.1 Nitrospirota bacterium
ATGCTGGAGATCCCTTCCAAGGCATAGGCGAGAAGAAGCGAGCCCTCCGCCACGAGAAAAGACAGTCCGGTCGTCCCGACAAGGCGGGCGGGGAGGGCAAGGTCCGGATGGCCGAAGAGGAGAGATCCGAGAGGATTCCAGGGGAAGCCCGTGAGAATTTCAGTCCGTCCGGCCTCGGACAGAATCCAGAGCGCAGGTGCCAGGAGAATGGCCTGGGGGGCAAGTGTCGCTTTCCCCTCTTTCCAGAGCGGCAGAAGGAGTGTTCCCATTCTGAAAAAGGCAGGGAAAAGGGCCAGGTAAAGGGAAAAAAGCAATAGGCCCCCCCAGGGAAAGCGGAAGAGGCAGATGGCCGTAGTCGCCCATGGAGACCAGGAGCCAGCGGATTCCGATGATGTTGGCCGCAAGGCCAAAGGCCATCCCCTCGGCCAAGGCGCGGCGAAGAGAGACGGGCTTCAAAAGGAAGAATGGGAGAAGGGCGGGAAAGATGATCCAGAAACTCGGGACCGTGAGGGTCTTCTGGTCGAAAAGAAGACCGAAGACGGATCCGGAAAGAAAAAACAGGAGAAGCCTGAAGGAGCCGGTTGATGGAACAGGAACTGGAATGCGGAAGGCTCTGGGGGAGGACATGAGGGGAGAGTATCATGGAGGGAGATCGGCCGCAATGTGGTGGCCGCGGGGGGGGAACTTTTCGTTCCGGGATCTGTGGATTTCAGGTGGGAATTTCAAGATAATGAAACATCACGCGGTTCTGTCGTTTCGCGGGGGGTTAGAATCAATCACAATTTAGACCGGGGATGAGCCTGTGGTCATGGTGCGGAAAGAAGGATCAGGAAAAGAGGGAGTCAAACGGAAAATGAGTTTTGGCGCACTTTTCGGCGGAATCCTGTGTGTGGCGGTCCTTCTCTGGGCTCCGGGTCCTGCAAGGGCGGGTGATCTTGGGGCCTTTCAGTCCAGCGTGATCTCGACGGATCTGTTCCTGTCATGGATTCCCTCCCAGGCGAAAGATCTCCATCTGACCTCCGGCCAGGTGGCGGCACTCAGAGAGGTGCAGGGGGATTTCAAGGGAAAGAGCGCCGAAGTTGGCCGGCGCATCGAACGCAACGCCAGGATCCTCGGCAAGGAAGTCGGGAAGTATCCGATCGATCTTTCAAAAATCAAGCCCGCCATCGGCGAGATCAGCACTCTCCGTGGAGAGCTGACCTATCATGCCATCAAAAGCCTCTACCGGGTCCAGACCATTTTGAATCAATCACAATGGGACCAAGCCAAGGCCGAATGGGCGCACATTCTTGCAGCAAAAGCCGTCGAGTCGTCTCCGGCTCCGTCCACAGGGAAGAAGTAAGGCCTTTTCCCCCGAGGGTCCTAGGGGAGGTGGACCAGATTGTATCCCCCTCCCTGTCCCTCGATCCACCAGTTCCCCGGCCAGAGGCCGCCCGGAACGCCGCCTGCCGTCGTTGTCCCGTACGTTGGAGGGGGCAGAAACTCCTGAGAGATCCGGGGATTGTTTCCCCCAAAGAGATGGTCCAGAAAATAGCCGAGGGTCCCTTCATTCAGGAGCTGCGACCGGGGGTTCTGGTCGTTGCCGAGCGGAGCAAGACCGAGCGGGCCGGTGTTTCCAAGAGGCGAACCGGGTGCAAGAGCCTCTGATGCCGGATTGGTCTGGGCAGGAGGGACCGTGGGGGAGGAGGCCGACGGGGAGGTCGAGTCATTTCCTCCGATGGTCTGTCCTCCGAAGTTGAAGGCGCAGCCCGAAAGGCCCGCAAGGAGGAGTCCAACGGACAAGGACAGGACTGAAGAACGGAGAGTCGGATGCATGGAGGGCTCCTGATTGAAGGGTGGCTCGTTGCCCTGAGAGTCTTTAGGACCATCATACACCAACCCCCGTCCCTATGGGAAAGACTCTGACTTTCGAGTGAAAGATCATCATTTTTGGGAGGATTTGTTGAAGTTTGACCTCTTTTCGGAATATCTCTCCCATATGGAAGGGACCTCGGGACGTCTCGAGCTGGCGAAACAGTTATCCAGTCTTCTGTCCGAACTGACCCCCTCCGAAACTCCTCCCGCCCTCTACATGGTCCAGGGGCAGCTTCTTCCTCCCTTTGCCGGAGAGCCGATGGGGATGGCCTCCCGGCTTCTTCTGAAGGCCATGGACCGGGCGCTGGAAAAGAACGAGGGAGGGGGGGGATCGCCGGATCTGACTGCTCTCCTGGCCGAGGCGGGAGATCCGGGGATCCTGGCCGAGCGTCTCGGAATGGGACGGGAGCATGGACGCTTGAATCTTTCGGAAGTCTACGAATCCCTTCTCCAGATTTCGCGCCAGAGCGGATCAGGGTCCCAGGAGGAGAAGATTTCACGCCTGGCCTCTTTGTTTCGGGCCGTTTCCCCCCTGTCTTCGCGCTATCTGGCCCGCTTTGTCATGGGACGGCTCAGGCTCGGGGTAGGTGACTCCACTATCGTTGACGCTCTGGCCCGGACAGTCCTGAGAACTCCACCGGAGGATGAGAAGGGCTGGAAGGCGGAAATGAAGAGCGTTCGGCAGAAGGTCGAAGGAGCCTACAATCTCTGTTCAGACCTCGGACGGGTTGGCGAGGTCCTTCGTCGGGATGGTCTCGAGGGGCTCGGGAGCATCCGGCCCTCCGTCGGATATCCCATTCGTATGGCTCTTTGCGAGCGCCTGGGCTCCGGGGCCGAAATCATCGAAAAGCTTGGGCGGGCCGCTGTCGAATCGAAGTATGACGGATTTCGATGCCAGATTCATTGCGACGGATCCCATGTCAGGATCTTTTCCCGGAATCTGGAGGAGACGACCGGCATGTTCCCCGAGCTGGCCCGGGAAGCACGGAGGATTCTGGGGCACCGGTCTGCGATTTTCGAGGGGGAGGCCCTCGGGTATGACGGGGAGAATGACTCCTACCATCCTTTTCAGGTGACGATCACCCGGAAAAGGAAGCACAACATCCTCGAGAAATCCGAGGAGATCCCCCTCAAGTGTCTTGTCTTCGACGTGCTTTTCCTGGACGGAGAGCCGGTCATGGACCGGCCGTTTTCGGAACGTCGACGACTTCTGGAGGGGATCTTCCCGGTCCACCGAAGGACTCTCTCGGAGCGGGAGGTCCCCCCTGACCAGGTGTTCGGAGCCTCGCGGCTGATCGAAACGGACGACCCCCACACGATCGATCTCTTTTTCGACGAGGTGGTGGAGGAAGGCTTTGAGGGGATCATCGCCAAGCGGCTTGATGGCGTTTACACGGCCGGCTCCAGAAACTTCAACTGGATCAAGCTCAAGCGTTCCTACAAGGGAGCCCTTTCCGATACCGTCGATCTGGTTCTGATTGGGTACTACCGGGGGAAGGGTCTCCGGACGCGCCTTGGGATCGGTGCGGTCCTTGGTGCGGTGTTCGACCCGGTGAAGGGGGAATATCTGTCCGTGGCGCGCATCGGCTCGGGACTGACGGAAGAAAAGTGGAAGGAACTCAGAGAGATGCTGGACGACCTGCGGGTTCCCGATCCTCCCTCCGTCGTGCGGTCCGGCCTCGTGCCGGATTTCTGGGTCTTTCCCAAAATCGTCGTGACTGTCCTGGCCGACGAACTGACGCGCTCTCCCGTTCATCTGGCCGGACGGGAAGAGGGAGAAGAGGAGGGCTATGCCCTTCGGTTCCCCCGAATGGTTTCGGGCCCCCGGGCCGACAAGGGACCGGAAGAGGCGACCACGGTCGATGAAATCCGGCGTCTTTTCGACCTCCAGCGTCAACGCTCCCTCCGGGAGTGACAGGCCGGCATTCTTTCTCTCGAGGCCGGACGAGAGTACAATCAGTCGCTGATGAACAGAACCCCCAGACAAGGAGACGGAGAGTTGAAACCACACGATATGGAGCGTTTTTTCTGGCAGCTCGAAGGAGCCCTTTCCAAGGGCATGTGGCCGGACATCGTTTTCAAGGCCGCGGGAGACGGCCGCTGGTCGCCGATGACGGACATCTACGAGACCGATGAAGAGACGGTCATCAAGATGGATCTGGCCGGGGTCCAGAAGGACGAGATCTCGATTATCGTGGAGGGAAACAGGCTTCTCGTCCGGGGGATGCGAAAGGACGAATCGAAGACATACGAACCCCAGAAAAAGAAGAACTACGTCCAGATGGAGATCAATTACGGGGAGTTCGAACGCGTGTTTCTTCTTCGGGACGGAATCGAGGGCCGGCCGGTTCGTGCGGAGTATACCTCGGGATTCCTCCGGATTATCGTCGGCAAGAAACCGAAGCAGAAGCTCAATGTTCCCATCACCTTTTCGGAAGGGGGACAATAGTGGCAGACGATCCGATCAAGGTTCCCAAAGATTCCCCCTATGTGGTCCTCTCCGACACCGTTGTCTTTCCTCATATTCTTGCATCGATCGCCTTCCATGATCCGAAGGCCATGGCCGCCATCGACGATGCGATGAACCGGGAGCCGAAAACACTGGTCTGTGTGGCCGGACAGAAGGAAGAGGGAGAGGAGGAGTCCCCTGACTCCGTCCTTCTGTCGGAGGCCGAGGCCGAAGAAATCTTCGGGACAGGGGCCCCGGCCGCGACAGGGAAGGAAGCCTTGCCCATGCGCCATTATCGGGTCGGCACCCTCGTCGTGATCCACAAGCTCCTCCGCATTCCGGCGGGAGGAATCGCGATCATGGTCCAGGGGGTCCGGCGTGTCCGCATCGAGGAGGACCTCTCCCATTCCCCTTTCAATCGGGCCGTCATCTCCGAATTTCCTGAAATCATGGAAAAGAACGACAACACCGAGGCCCTTCTCCGGACTATCCTGAGTCAGGCGAAGAAGCTCGGGACCCTCGCCTCCTACCTTCCGGACGAGTTCGAGACGATGACCCTGAACGTGGAAAATCCGTTCCACCTCTGCTATCTCATCGCCACGTTCCTCCGGCTTCCCCTCGAGGAGCGCCAGGCGGTTCTCGAAGCGCCGACGCTCGAGGACAAGCTGATGCTGATCGCCCGCGATCTGGTCAAGGAAATCGAGATCCAGGAACTGGGAGGAAAGATCAAGTCAAAAATCGCCGACGAAGTCCAGAAGTCGCAGCGGGACTTCTTCCTGCGCGAGCAGATGAAGGCGATCCAGAAAGAGCTCGGGGACGGGGAGGAGGGAGACGAGGAGGTTGTCCGGTATCGGCAAAAAGCCGAAGAGATCGGTCTCACTCCCGAGGCCCACAAGGAGGTCATGCGCGAGATCTCCCGGCTCGTTCGGGCGGGGGGCCAGTCCCAGGAAGCCCAGGTCATCCGGACCTATCTCGATGTGGTGCTCGATCTTCCCTGGAGCAAGGAATCTCCCGAAGTCTTCGATCTTGAAGAGGCCCGCCGGATTCTGGATGCCGACCACTACGACCTCGAAAAGGTCAAGGAACGGATCCTGGATGAACTGGCCGTCCTTGCACGGAAGAAGACGGGGGAGGGGCGTGGGCCCATTCTCTGCTTTCTGGGGCCCCCTGGGGTCGGGAAGACGACCCTGGGCCAGTCCATTGCCCGGGCCATGGGGCGGGAGTTCGTCCGGATTTCCCTGGGTGGCGTTCGGGACGAAGCCGAAATCCGCGGACACAGGAGAACCTATGTCGGGGCGATGCCAGGACGGATCATCGCGGGACTCAGAAAGGCCCAGACGAAGAATCCCGTTTTCATGCTCGATGAAATCGACAAGGTTGGGGCCGATTACCGTGGAGACCCATCATCCGCCCTTCTCGAAGTTCTGGACTCGGCCCAGAACAAGGATTTCCGGGATCATTACCTCGATCTGGCCTTCGATCTGTCCCGTGTCTTTTTCATCACGACGGCCAATGTGGCCCAGACCATTCCCCCCCCCGCTTCTGGACCGGATGGATCTGATCCGTCTCGCGGGATACACCTGGGAGGAAAAGCTCCATATCGCCCGGCATTATCTGATACCACGGGCCATTTCGGACCTCTCACTCACCCCCCGGGAGTTCGACCTTCCGGACTTGACCCTCAAGAAGATCATCCGTGAATACACCCGGGAGGCGGGCGTCAGAAGCCTCGATCGCAAGATCACGACGATTCTTCGCAAGGTGGTCCGGACTCGGGCGACCCAGAAACCGAAGCGGAAGGTGGTGATCCG
>DAIBSV010000108.1 GCA_027415455.1 Nitrospirota bacterium
TGCTGTGTCCAGCTCGGGGACAGTGAGCGGACGACGGTTGAGGCAGGGGATATGAGGGTCACCCTCCGTCTACTCTCGCAGGCGTGCTCCCTGCCCGGACCGCCTGCCGCCGCGCAAAGACCGCCCTCCGGCTCACTCCTAACCTCCTCGCCACCTCTGTCGCGCTCCCCTTGAACGGGTTCGGGTCGACATAGGTCTTCGCACGGCCCCCGACTGCCGCCTATCCGAGCACTCGGGCCGACTCGATCCGATTCGCCTCCTTGCCCAAGCCGACGATTTTCGACTTCCGAACGAGAACGTGACGACGGTCCATTCGGCCCTCTCCATCGAAGCAGCACTTCCGATCTCGGTTCCGAACGAATGCTTCGAGGACTGAGCCCCAAAACCGCTGTCGAGGCAGCTGCATCAACTCCGTTCGAGCCGCCCCGTCCTTCGTCGGAACGAAGGCGACCAGCTCCGAGCGGTCCTCCGTCGGGTCCGGCGAGGGTTCGAGGAACCGTGCGGTGAGGAACGTGAACGGTCGAATGGAGCCCAACTTGTGAACACTCAGCAAGAGGCTCGGCGAGGAGAGTGAGAATTGCGCGGTCGCGGGGATGCCCGCTCCGTGCCCGGCCATGATGCCTGGCGTTACGAGGTTGCCCGGTCGTAGAGCTCTAACGGCTCCTTGGCGCCCCGATCGCGTTGCGACCAGCACACGAAAGTCGCGCTCCCGCCGACCGCTTTGGATCATGGGAGCTGCCTCCGCGATATCGGTCACCGGAGAAGCACATCCCGATGGACAAGGTGCCAGTTCCGTTCGTGCCGTGCTCGACGGTTTTCGCAGGCTCTCTGAGCCATTCCGGATTTACTCGACGTCGGCGTCAGCACTTGCGTCGCGACCGAAAGGGCTCGCCCACCGCGGAAGACGCGTCGTGGATGTGCGTCCCGAGTCGCTAGCCCTTGACGCGCGGATTCCAAGATTATTGGGCCGAGCGCGCGATATGTTCGGACGCGAGCTCACCGCCGTGGGTACGCGGTTATTGCTTTGGGAGGCCTCGCCCCACTCGGATTCCAGGAGAATCTCCACGATGAAGATCAAGGGGATCGGTTGGGCCGGCGTCCGAACCAATTCGTTCGAGTCGATGAAGCACTTCGCCGAACAGACTCTTGGACTATCGGCCGTCCACGAGTCTCGAGACTTCGTAGTCTACCGACTCCCGAACGGGGACAAGTTCGAGATCTTTGGTCCGAAATCTCCGTTCGCGCCAGAACAGTTTGCGCGCAACGAGGTCGTGTGCGGCTTCCGCGTGGACGATATTGACCGCGCCCGGGAAGAGTTACAAGCCGCGGGAATCGAGCTTCTCGGTCCGGTGCATAGGGACAGCCCCGGTGGATACGCATGGCAGCACTTTCGCATGCCCGATGGTAAGGTGTTCGAGCTCACGTATGAACCGAATCCGCGGTAGGACTTTGGAGCCACCTCCCTGGGTCGTAATCGGCCCGACTTGAACCGGCTCGAAACGGTCTGGATGCATAGTTTTCGGCCGGTTCAGATCGTGTACGTTTCCCCCTGGACGAGGCAGCAGCTCGATAGTCTCGCCAAGGCGCGTAGGATCCTTGGGTACGCCGGCGCCTTTCCCCCCTACAAGGGCCTGATTCGGAGGCTCCACCGGGCGAAGACCTTCGATGAAGCGTTCCGTCTGCGGACGGCCTACCGTCAGCACCATACCAACTCTTCCGGACACCTTGTAAAGTCAATGACAAGGTTTGGGGGGGTGAGAGATTGGCGGCAGGCCCAAGTTCCCTCCTGACGCTTGGGGGCCTGAACCTTCAGACGCAAGCGTGGCAGATCGGAGCCAAGGTCCCTCCAACATCCTGCCTCTGTTGCGGCCGGCGGTTTAATGCTAACGACCAGGAGATGATGGGACCCTCCGATGACGGCCCGTACCGATGTGTTTGCCGGCGCTGCTGGAGCCTACCATTCACCTACTTACCTGGAAAGATACTTGCTGACTGGGGTAGCGCCGGCTGCCCCCAGGCCGACGGCGACATCACCACTTCACTGTGCAGGATCGGATGTATTCCGCCCGCAACGGACGTGACTCAGCGGGCTGGAAGAAAGAGCCTACGGTTCGGTGAGCCGCTATTCATCAGGGGAGTATAGTCGCAGGTCCACCAACTTCTTCAAAATCGGCGAGGGCTGCTCGGAGGCTACTCCGGTGCCATCGACCGTAGAGCCAACGAACGATCATCGTTGGCTTCATGCCACTTGGCCCGTCAACGAACTCTTGCTCCTCTCGGTGGTCGAGACGGTATCCTAGACGCTCGACGCCAAGTAGGAAGTTGAGGCGCGCATCACCGGCTAGCCACGTCTCCCAGTCCTTGACCCGCGACCACGCGAACGTAGTCCCGCGCTGTAATGCCAAGCTCAGTACTGCGCCCGCGAGAAGGTACTCTGCCCAGGTTGGAATCTCCATGAACACCTCGTTCCTCCAATCGAGATCCGGAGGGGGCCTAAAGAGGGTTGCGACGGTGGAACTATATCGGGGGACCCGGATGATGCCCGCATGGCTTCTTCCAGCGCGGCGAGCAAACCCCGTGATACGATTGTCGTGACCTTGGCCTTCCCTACCGATTCCGACGAATACCCCGGCGGTCACCTACCTGAAAACGAGTGTTGGGGAATCTGCTTCGTGAGTCTCCGGAAGAAGGACATGCCGGGCCGTCAGTTTCGCCTCCTGAAGAAACCAGTCGTCGCTCGGGAACTGATGGATCTCCCGCGAGCAGTAAAGAGGGCGTTGAAAGAGGCCGGCTTCAAGATCCGGCCCAACGAGTAGGTTGGGCGGCACTGTTCAGGAGTCGGGGCCTACGCGCCGTACGGGCCCGGGCGATGTCGAACCCCTCGGTGGGTCGGCTTCCCGCACTCAGATCACGGCAGCTTGGTCTGCGTCGTAGGCTTGAACTTGCGTTTCGGAGACTCTTCGAAATCGCTGACGGCTTCCAACTGGGGCTCTTCGGGGGCCCCGCCTCGCCTGGGCCTGCTCTTCTTTGCCGGCTCTATGAACTTGCCATCGCCTGTCCACTCGACGATCCCGAACCGCTTCAGGATCCCGGTCCTGTGGGGGCCTGAGTGCCCCACAGGCAACCGACAGTGCAGACGACGCTTGGCCTCAAACTGCCCCGTGTAGGTGAGCCTCTCGACTGTAGCCGGGCAGTTCTTTCTTCCAACCATTTGCGCCGTATCGGGACACGAATCGAGGGTTTCCCCTAACGGTGTTCTACGATTGAATGGACTTCAGCAAGAGCCATCTGCGTCGCTACGGCGCGCCGCTGCTTGTCGGTTCCGATCTCGTCCCGGAAGATTTGCTCTGCGATCTGCATGACGGCGGGTTCCTTCGTCAGTTCGTTTCGCACCGGCTGCTGTGCTGAACTGAGGGCGAGGGTGTAGCGGGCCCATGCCTTGAGGAATAGTTTAGCGACCTCTTGGTCGTCCATGCGTGTGGAACCGGCGTTCCGGTCCAAGAGCCTTTCTATGCCCGTTTGAATGCGGAGGTGTGACAGGTCACACTCGGAAATAGAGCGCCAACGGGCCGAGAAAAGGTACAGTCCCCTGGTGGCTTCCTCGGAAATCGGTCGCAGACGCAGTTGATTCAGGTAGGCGGAGCCTCCTGCGGGCCTCGATCTTTCGAAGGATAGTGCTTCTCAAAGGCATCTTCCTCTCGCTTGGCATAGGTCCTGCAGGCGACGGTGTGAACCACGATGCCGCCTACCGCAAGCAGAAAGAAATACTCGGCCCAGACAACCGTTGCCGGGACCTGTAGCAAGAGTAGAGTGCCGGCAGCAGCTACCACACTGTTTATCGTGCCGACGAGGAGGGTCTCCTAAAGAAGTAGCCCAGCCACTCGTAGTAAGGAGGGCTCGTCGAGTCGCGAGGCAAGACGAGATACTGTCGGATCCACTCGCTCTTGTCGCCAAAGTACTCTCGGACTCTGTTGATTGTCCGTGCAAGGGCACATGATTTCGGCCGGACCAAAAGGGTCGGTTGCCCAGGTTTAGGACTGCCCAGACCGTCGTGTGGTTAAGGGGCTCCTTCTAGGCCTTCAATCGGCGAGGCCGGAGAGATTCGATTAGCTACTTGTTCGACGCCAAGCGGACGCGGAGGGACTTGCCTACCCGGGCAATTCGAATCCTACGCCGGTGGGCAGGATGTTCCTGGTCACTCGCGCTTTTCGTCGGCGGGCGGCGCAGTTCGACGGTCCTTCGGGTCGGCGGGTCGGAGCGAAAGCGAGTCCGGACTCTTGCCTCCGCCATTCTTGAGGACGAACTCGAACGGCCCATCCTCTCGGGTACCCCACTTGAGCGTCAGAGAAATGCGGTGGTCGGCGACCGAGAACGGATTCTTCTTGTGGTCCGGAAATCTGTAGTTGTCCGCCTCGTGGATGTAGCACAGTTCGTCATCGGCGACTTTCACCGCGATGTCAAGAAGGCGCTGTTCCCCCGGGTTGAGGGTTTGTCGCTCCGCCTCTTTGATTAAACCGGGTCAATCACCTCGCCGAGCGCGAGCCCCTGGGGCGTACTTACGAACCTCTGGTCGATTGGCTCGTCCTTGTCCACCCACTTGGGTTTGTAACCTTGAGAGCCACCATCTACTGATATAGAGCCATGAAGGTCGGCGGCGACGCCTCCGCCGAGAAAGTTCGTCGAACTGTTCCGGACCCAGACGTGAATGAACTTCCACTTGGACTTCCCGTCCCACTTGTCCTCGGCGGACCATACGGCGAACGTAGGTGTTTGAAGGAGGAAGATGATAATCGACCCCAAGATTCCGGTGTCGACGGCCGCGACAAGGCCTAGCCCGAAGGCGAGCGTCCCGACTGGCTCGATCAGGTAGAAGGTTACGAGGAGCCCGGCGAGGAGTGCACCCGTTGCGAGCGCCCCGACCATTTCATAAGAGACCCTTGACTTCACTGGCCCCACCTCGATTTGGGATCCGCCCGACCTCGCTGCACTCGACTCGGTAGCGGCGCAGCCCCTTTGAGTGGTTCGTCCCCGCTCGCCTAACCATGGTGGGAACCACCCGTCCGCTTGCGTTTGATCTCGGCTGAGACGCGATCTCGAAGTTCGCGTATCCCGCTTCGCGAAAGGCGCAAGCCCTTCTCATCCACGTACTCCCGGATTCGCTCGGCACTGAGAGACCGGAGCGGGATGTCCCTTCGCGAGGCCCAGTCCACGCAGCCGGCGACAGCCTCCTCGACGGTCGCTCGGTCTGTCGCTCGCAGCTTGCGTACAATCTCCGAGATTGCGGGACCCAGAGCCTTCCCGGCTACTGAGTCGCGCAATCCCTCGAAATAGAAGGACCCGGATTTCAGCCCAGGAAGATCGAGCGTGTCGGCCAAGTGGGCAAGAAGGTCACGCCTAACGTCCCACTCAGAATCGGGATCTGGTGGAGTCTCGTCGCTCGTTCGAAGTTTGTCGAGGTAGCCGGTAACGAGCTCTTGACGCCTCGAGGCCAACGCTTCAGCTACTTTCGCGAGGCTGTCGCGCATGCTCTCGTCCGAGGTCCCCTCGGAAAAGAGATGACGGACACGAGGCTCGTCAGCTGGTTCCTCTTCCCCCTCGGGCTCCTCATCCCCGGGCACCCAGTCGGCGACTTGCACGAAGGTGTGAAACTTCCCGCCGAGGAGGAAGGAGACCTGAACGCTCGAGGTTTCGCCGATGTGCGGACCGTAGTCCGGGTCCTTTTCGCCTTCCTCGACGACGCTTTCGTCGAGATAGACCGCGACGGCGCCCACTTTCTTCGCTAACGCGAGAAACTCTCCCACGTCCTTCCCGTCCCAGAAAACGTGGTCGTCGGTGGGAACCCCGGCTCGAACAGGGTAGATTGGGAGTTGGGATTCCTTTCGGACACGGTCGGCGATCTTGCCGAGATAGCCTCGATCCTTCGACATCTCACTCAGCGTTGGGTACGGAGACTTTCGATATGAGTCTAAAGGAACGTGTTTTGGGATTATGTCAGGGGGGCCTTACGTCCACGATTGAAGCTTCAATCGTGGTGATTAAGGGATTTTCGTCAGAGGCCCCCTCGGTCCCACCGCCG
>DAIBSV010000109.1 GCA_027415455.1 Nitrospirota bacterium
GGCCACGCTCATTCCTCCGGCTGCTTTTCCGCCCGGCCGGCCGGGAAGGATGCGGGCTCCGGGACGGGAAGATCGATGGTGAAGACCGCCCCCGCGGGGATGGCCGTAGAATAGGAGATCGCTCCCCGGTGCTCGCTCACGATCCTCTGGACGATGGCGAGTCCCAGACCCATCCCGGCATCGCGGGTGGAAAAATAGGGCAGAAAGATCCGGTCGACCGCCTCGGGGGGGATCCCCGGCCCGTTGTCCTCCACCACGATCCGTAGAAGGCCGAGGCCGCGGTCATGGGTGATCGCCACCCGGATCCGTCCCGTTCCTCCCATCGCCGCGATGGCGTTTTCGAAGAGATTCGAAAAGACCCGGCGGAGGGCCTTGGGATCGATCCAGACATCCGGAAGATCCCGGTCGACCTCCACGACGAACTCCACCTCCCGGTGGGCCGAGCGGTATAGGACGACGCTCTCCAGAAGGACTGGCTCGACCGAAGCCAGCACCGGGCGGCTCTCCGGAAGACGGGCGAAGGTCGAGAACTCGTCGACCAGGTGCTTGATGCCGGCCACCTCCGAAATGATCGTCTGGATCGACTCCTCGAAGACCTTTGCAAGATCGGAGGCGTTTTCGGAAAACTTGCGCCGAAGGCGCTCCGCCGCAAGCTGTATCGGGGTCAGGGGATTCTTGATCTCGTGGGCGATCCGCTGGGCCACCTCCCTCCAGGCCAGGGCCTTCTGGGCGTTCAGGAGGGTGGTCACGTCGTCGAAGACGACCACGGCCCCCGCCCCGGGATCCTCGAAACGATTGTAGCGCATCCGGAAGGTCTGCGGAGGATCGGTTCCGACCGTCACCTCCTCTTCCACATGAAGCCTTCCGGACAGGCTGATCCGGTCGATCCAGAGGTCGAAGGCGTGGAAGGCGGGATGGATCACCTCGCCCAGGGGACGGCCCAGAACGAAGGATCGGGGGATTCCCAGGATCTCCTCCGCCGAGCGGTTGAAGGTGGTGACGATCTTCTCCCGGTTCAGGGAGAAGACCCCCGTGCCGATGTGCTCCAGAACCTTTTCCATGTATTCCCGCCGATGGGAGAGTTCGCGGTTGGTATTGGTGAGGGTTTCGCTCGAGAGAGCGAGATCCGAGGTCATCTGGTTGAAGGATTCGACCAGGACCCCGAACTCCTCTTCCCCGGTCAGGGGGACGCGGACGGAAAGATTTCCCCGGGCGACCTCCTCGGTGGCCTTTTCAAGGGCCAGGAGGGGGCGGGTGATCCGCCGGGCCAGGAAAAGACCGAACCAGATGGCGCCGAAGATGATCATCATGGTGATCATGAAAAAGACCAGCAGATAGGATTGGCGGATGGGGTTCCGGAACTGGCGGAGCTCCCGGTAGTCCGAGAAGGCATGGGTGAGGGTCCCGAGCTTCCGGGAAAAGGCTTCCGGAACGAAGGAGTCCACCACCAGGACCGCCTGTCCCCGCTTCCGCGACAGGTTCACCTGAAGAAAGGCGCGGACGAGGTCTCCCACGCCGGTGTGCGTCACCCGTGTCGTCCCCCCCTCCGGAACCGCCGCGAGATCCTCTCTCCCGGGTGCATCGAGGAGCCGCACGTTCAGGTCGACGGCCCGGGCGAGACGCTTCGGGTGGCCGGAGGACATCCGGTACACCTCGAGACCCGACAAGCCGAGCTCCCTTTTCTTTTTTTCCAGAAAGGCCCCGAGATCCCCTCCCGGACGGCTCTCTTCCCGGATCAGGCTCCCGGACAGGGCCCGGGCACTCCGAAGGGCGTCGCGCCGGACCTCCCGGTAGTATTCCCGGGAGACGGAGGCGGAGGCCCGGAGGGAGTCGGAGACGGGAAAGCTGAACCAGCGCTGTACCGAGGTGTTCAGGAATCCGGAGGCCACGATGAAGAGAAGAAGGGAGGGGATCAGGACCATGAGAAGGAAGGAGCCGATGAGGCGCGCCTGGAACCCCGACCCGAATCCCGATCCCGAGCGGTTCCAGTAGACCTTCGCCACGTTCCGGAGGAGGACGTAGAGCAGAAGGACGGCCAGGACCACGTCGATGTTGAAGAGGAAGACCACGATCACCCGGGCCATGAGGTTCGAACCCCCGGGACGGGCGGCGTGCTGGTACTCGAGGCCAGTCACCAGGAGAAGCCCCAGGAGGATCGTCCCGACGAGAAGAGGGAGTGATGTGAGGCGGACCCATCCCTTCTTCGGCCTTTCGCTCGCGCCGGACTGTCGGTCGGACATGGGTCAGGAGACTCCCGCCAGGTGCCCCAGACCCCCGAGAAAGGTTCCCCAGTCCTCGGGTTTTTTGGGAAGCGGAACCACCCCGGAGGCGGTCAGTGTGAAGGCCCCCATGATCCCTCCGCGTCCGGTCTCCCTGACGCGGACCCTGGCCCGGGGATCGGGACCGGCGAGGTTGGCCCAGAGCCGTCCCCGTATCCGGGACTCTCCTACCGTGACCTCCACGGGCCTGGCTTCGAGCATCCCCGGAACCATGGAGAGAATGACCCGGAGATCCCGAAGACGGCGTCCGCCCAGGGTGAGCTCCGGCGCGGTGACCACCGCCCTGGCCCGGAGGCGGTCGATGCGGCCGTGGAGGTAGCTCCGGAAGGCCATGGAGCCCCCGGGAACGGGCGTTCCGGCCGGAAGAAGGGGGGCCAGGGAGGCGAGGGTGAGGCGTCCCTGGATAAAAAGGCTGGCGACGGGCTCCGTCCCGAAGGAGAGAATCTGGCCCTGGACCTGAAGCCTGCCCCCGGGAGAGTCAGTGCGGATCTCGAGGTCCGGGAGACCCCCTTCGGCGAAGGAGGCGGTGGCCCGAAGCGTGGAGGAGGCCAGGGTCCTGCCGGCGACCACAGTGGAAAGCGATCCCGATGGTATTTCGAGGCGGAACCGGTTCATGAAGAGATTGGGGCGAAGAAGGGCCCGGTCGGCATGAAGCGTGACCCCCACTCCCCGGTCGGCCAGAAGGATGGAGAGATCGGTCCGGACGAAGGAGATCCGTCGGATGGTCGCGCCTCCCGACAATCCTTCCGGATGGATGCCGGCCGCCCAGCGTTCCAGGACCTCCCGGTAGTTGTCGCCGGATGCCCGGGAGACGGCAGTCACGCGACCCCCATCGACCGAGAGCGAATCGAGGGCGATGACCCGGTTCAGAAGGGAGAGGATGTCGACCCGGGCGGAAAGTTTCCGGATGGTGACGAGAGGCGGAACGGAACGGTCGGGGCCGGAGACCGAGAGGGGGCAGGTCATGGTCAGGTTCGAGACCTCGACGGTGCGCCGCGCCCAGTGGATCTCGAAGCCTCCCGAACCGACGCTGCAGCCGAAAGACTGCCCCAGGGCGACCTCGAGACGGGCCTTGAGGGAGCGCTCCAGGAGACGCGTACCCGCAAAGCCCAGGAGAACCAGAAGAGGCAGGAGGAGCAGGAGCCCCAGGCGAACACCTCTCAAGGAGCCGCGCCTCCCGGGCGCCCAAGATCCCGCTGGCGCACGAAGAACATCTTGGTCTGGTAGAGAATGTCGTTCATGTAGTCCCGGTCCTCCGCCGTCATGGAGCCACCGACGGTTCCCGACACGAAATCCAGAAGGTCGATGTAAAGACGGGCCGCATCCATGTTGGCGATCCCTCCCGGACGACCGGTGGCCGGGTCGACTCCCAGGGCATGGACCGCCATCGCCCCCAGGATCGCCGGAATATGGCCCAGGCGGGGGGGCTCCTTTTCATTCGGGCCGGCCGCGGGGGGGATCTGGCCCATTATCCCTTCCTTGCCCCGGGCGGCCGCGTAGAGGTCGATCAGGTCGAGATAGAAGCGGGCCTCGGAGGGGCTGAAGCGTTCGTCGGGAAGGCCGGTTGACGGATCGACGAAGAGATGGGAGGCGACCATCCCGGAGAGGAGTGCCAGGAGGCGCCCTTCGCGGGCCTCCTCCGCCTTTTCCCTGAGGCTCTTCTCCGAGTCGGTGACGGGCGGGGCGATGGGCTCTTCGGGAGTAGTTTGGGTCCGCGGCGCCTCCTCACGGGCCGGCTCCTCGTCGAAGCGCATGCGCCGATCGTTTATAATGATGGAGGGTTCGGACTCCGGGTTTTGCTGGTCGCTCATGGATCATCCTTTCGAAGGGTGTGGCCCGTGCATACATTCTGGAAGGTTTTCCTCCCCCTGTTCGTCGCCATCGATCCGCCGGGGGTGCTCTCGCTTTTCTTCAGTCTAACACAAGGCATGGAGGGGGCCCAAAAAAGAAGGACGGCCGGGGCGGCGGTCCTGACCGCCTTCCTGACCGTCCTTTTTTTCGACGTTTTCGGAACCTCCCTCCTCGACTTCCTCGGGCTCTCTCTCTGGGACTTCACCCTGGCCGGGGGACTTCTTCTTCTGGTCCTGTCGGTCTCGGACCTGCTCAGAAACCAGGACCCGAAGGAGGCGGGACGCCCCTCGCTCATGACCGGCCCGATCGGGGCGGTCCCCCTCGGCATCCCGATCATCGCGGGACCGGCAACCCTCACCACCTCCCTCATCTTCTCGAAGTCCGTCTCCCTCCCCTGGGCCCTCCTGGCCCTGGGCGTCAACATGGCGCTTCTCTTCGCCGTTCTCCTCTTTTCCGACAGGATCACCCGGATCCTGGGCCAGACCCTGTCGGCCGCGGTGGGAAAGATCTTCTCCCTTTTGCTTGCCGCCATCGCCATCCACCTGATCCACCGGGGGATCAACGGCCTTCTGGGCCTCCCGGGGGGATAGCTCCCACCGGCAAGACTTCCGTCGATGTCGGGCATCGTCCGGGTCATGACCACCCCGAAGGCTGCCGCACAACCGGGGATTTCCTTTTTGAACCGGATTTTCATCGGCTCCCCGGATCCTGAGATGAGCATGCCTGTCACTTCCGGTCCTCTGTGAGATCCGGCGGACCTGCGGTGAAGGTCATGCATGACACGAATAGGGCGATACGCGACAGCCGGTCGGGGACACAAGAAGAGATCCCGTTGATCGGAATGGCGAATTTCCCGCATAATCATACAAGAACCCTGTCGATCGGAGAATCGTATGTCAATCGTGACCATTTCCCCTAAATTCCAGGTCGTAATCCCGCAAAAGATTCGCGAATCCCTGGACCTTCATCCGGGACAGAAGGTCCAGGCCTTCTCCTACAAAGGCAGGATCGAGCTTGTTCCCGTAAAGAAACCCCGCGACATGAGGGGCTTTCTTCCCGGGATCGAAACGGATGTCCCGAGAGACCGGGACCGATCGTGAATGTGGTGGACTCTTCCGGATGGCTTGAATATTTTGCCGATGGGCCCAATGCGGACTTTTTTGCTCCGGCCATCGAGGAACCGGAGCAACTGATTGTCCCCTCGATCAGTCTTCTGGAGGTTTTTAAAAGAGTTCTCCAGCAAAGAGGCGAAAACGATGCCTTTCAGGCGGTCGCCCTGATGATGGAGGGACATGTGGTGGATCTGGACGGGGATCTGGCCATATCGGCGGCCTCTTTGAGCCATGAGGAAAAACTCCCGCTGGCGGACAGCGTCATGCTGGCCACCGCGCGAAAGTTCCAGGCGCTTCTCTGGACCCAGGACCGTGATTTCGAGAACAAGCAAGGGGTCCGGTACATTTCAAAGACTTCCTGATTCGCGGTTATCCCGGCTCTGTGGATCCGCAAAGGGTCATCCGGGAGGATGGCGCTGGATTGGCGGCTCTTCCTTCTGACGGTCCTTACCTCGCGGAATCTCCGGAGGCCGACAGGAACATTCCAATGGCCGGCATACGGTTCTCCCTTGCCTTCCTAGCCGGGGGACACGCATTGAGCCGAAAGGCGACATTACCCTGGCCCTGTGGAAAAAACTGGCCCACTTCCGTGTTTTGGACCGTCGCGAAAAAGTCGGTTGACATCTGGAAGGAGGTGCACGCCATGGGACGCTCGATATTGGAGCGTGGGCTCCCTCCGGCCTCAGGCCACGGAACACCGGTGATTCTCGCGAATGGGCCGAGAAGGCACAGCCCATGGCCGATCAGGCCCCTGAATCTCCCCACGGCTAAAGCCGGGGGGTTCCGATGCTGAGTTCAGGGGTCTTTCCGGCTCTCGCCACTATTGCA
>DAIBSV010000010.1 GCA_027415455.1 Nitrospirota bacterium
ATCGCAAAGGTCGCCGTAAACCGGCCTGAGTTCTCAACCCGTCAAAAAACGGGTTAGGGAAAAGCTCCGGCCTTCAGGCCGGGGTTGTTTACACGTCGCATCCTCCGGCTGCGATAGAATCACCTCGGTCATCTTCATCTTTTACGCTCGACATTTCAACCTCCGTTGGATTTTTCGACCGTCTCAATCAAATCTAAGGTTGCGGCCCTTCTCAGTACGCAGGCCTGAATCTGGGCCGTCGAAACGGACTGTGTAATCTGGTCGGACTGCAAGTGCCGAAAAAGAAAAAACAAAAACCAAGTCCAAGTGCACCAATCCCCACTGGTCCCGATACGGGTCCGAACGAAGCGATGCCTTTGTCGTTCCGAACAAAGATTTTTGCGAATGACAGCAAGTCTATCAAAATTTTGGTCATCATCCCTCCTCGTTTCCCAAAATAAATGGGGAAGTCCTCTCCCAGAAGACCTCCGTTCCCGGTTCACCCTCCCCTTCGAGGCCCAGGAAGCCTCCTTATCGCACCCGCATCCCCCGAAGCCCCACGGTCGGAACCCCTTCCCGGGTTCTGCGATCAACAACCGATCCCGGAGGGGCGATTCGGACGACCTACTCCCGGAAGAACAGGATCCGGGCGAGGGTCGCCCGGCGTTCGACCCCCTCGCCGTCCCGCCATCCGATCGTCTCTTCCCGCGCCTCGTCGACCGCCGTGCGGGAGCGGTCGGAGGCGATCGCCAGATAGACGACCAGCTCCGCCAGCCCGTGCTCGAGCGGATGCCGGGCGACGACCTCTCCCAGGGAGACGGGGGAGCGCTCCCGGAGCTCCCGGTCGATCCGTCCCTCGAGCCGTTCCCGGTCGACCGTCGTCCGGTCGAAGAGAAGATCCGCGGAAAGGTCCTCCGCTCCGGCCAGGACCGGGGAGTCCGGAACCCGCGACCGGACCGGAGGCCGATAGAGCGGGCGCTCGAAGGGAAGGAAGACCTCGGGCGCCGTCTCCGGCAGGGTCGCGACCGTTCCACCCGGGGGATCCCGGCGGTTCCGGAGCGCCTCCTGCTCCACATGGCGCACCAGCTCCATGATCCGGCGGTTTTCCAGCCAGGCGGCCTCGTCCAGAAAGCGCCGGAGCTGGGCGGAGAGGCGGGCGACGGTGCGCTGGGCCCCCTCCCCCGCCTCAAGCCAGTCGTAGTGGATCCGCAGAAGCCTCCGGTCGGGCCGGAGGGTCCGGACCGCGTCCAGGGAAAAGACGCGCTCGAGGAGGGCGGTGAGCTCCTCCTGGCGGGAAGCGTTCATGAGAAAGTCCCAGAAGGCCCGGAAACTTTTCCCCTGGTCGGAATCGGCGATGGCGTCCCGCTCCCCGAAAAACTCCTGGAGGAGGGCCCCCTTCCCTCCCTGCCAGGTGGCGATCCGCTCCCGGACCTCCCGGTCCAGATTCCGGAAGTTCTGCTCCACCGCCCGGAAGTCGGCCAGGAGGGCCCGGGCCGTCATCTCCACCTGGATGAACCGTTCCCGGAGGGCCGTCTCGTCCATCAGCTCCATCTTCCCCTCCCGGACGCGCGCCATTTCTGCCTCGATTTCGGAGCGCCTGTGTTCGAGTTCACGAAGGCGCGCCCCGGGGTCGGTTTCGCTCCCCTCGGCCATCTGGCGCAGAAGGTCGAAGACGGTAAGGAGCCGGGAGGAGGTTCCGATGAAGCGGGGCTCCTCGAGCCCCGCGAGCCATTCGAGGGCCTTTTCCGTGGCGGGGGTGAGATCGTAGTGGGGTTCGTCGCTGTCTATGGGGTAGTATTTCCGGAGCCACCCCCGGTCGTCTGAGGCCCAGTCCTCCAGATAGTCCCGAGCCTCCTTCGGGAAGGCTCCCTCTCCGGACGACTCCCGGAGAAGATAGAGGGTGTCCTCGAGACGGGAGACGATCTCCGGACGGGAGAGGCTCCGCACGTTGGGGGCGATGTAGGCGGCGTGAAGGAAGCTCGCCACCAGCGGGGCGTGGTCGGCCTGGAGAAGGCGCCAGGCCGGATGAAGGCGCCGGAGAGCGTCGAGCCGGGCGTAGTCGATGGAAGCCGCTCCTTAACGTTCGGCCGCGATACATGCGGCGTTCGGTCCGATCGGACGGAAGGCGCCCCTTCCCTAGAAGAGGGAGCGGGCCGCCTTCCCGATTCCCTCGGAGGCCATGGGATGCTGGTCGGCAAAGCCCGCGAGGTCGCGGGCCGTGAGCCCTCCGGCCAGGGCCAGTCCGATCTCTCCCACGAGACTGCCGGCGTCGATCCCGACGATCGTCCCCCCGAGGAGCCGGAGGCTGGCCGGGTCGAAGAGAAGGGTGATCCCGCCCCCGGTTTCCCCCAGGATCTGGGCCCGGGAATCTTCGGAGAAATCGTAGCGTCCCGCGATCACGGGAATCCCCTTTTTGCGCGCCATCTCCGGAACGAGCCCCACGTAGGCCGCCTCCGGAAGGGTGAAGATCGTGGTCGGAACCGGTCCAGGATCGAAATAATCCAGGGAGTCTTCTCCGCCCAGGATGTTGTGGGCCGCGACCAGGGACTGCCGGACGGCCGCATGGAAGAGCGGGGTGATGCCGTTCACGTCGCCCGCCGCGAAGATGTGGGGAATGGAGGTTCTCATCCCGGCATCGACCGCGATCCCCCGCTTCGACACCTCCACACCGACGGCGACGAGTCCCTCGGGAATGACGGGCCTCCGCCCGGCCGCCACCATCACCCGGGCGAAGGACTCCTTCCGGATCTCGCCATTGGCTCCCGCGCGGTAGAGAATCTCTTCACCGCCCGCCTTCTGGCGGATCTCCTGGATCTGGACCTCCGTCAGGATCCGGACGGAGGGGTCCAGAAGGGCGGCGAGCTCTCCGACCATCCCTTCGTCCATGCCGGAAAGCACCCGGGTGCCCTGCTCGAAGAGGGTCACATCGACCCCGAAGGCCCGGAGCATCGTGGCCGTCTCGAGGCCGATGTAGCCGCCGCCGACGATGGCGAGAGAGGCCGGAAGGGAGGTGAGCGTCGGAGAGAGGGCGAAGAGATCCCGGCTCGTGAGGGCCCGCTCCGCCCCGGGAATCGGCGGAACGGAGATATCGCTCCCCGAGGCGACCACGATGAATCGCGCCCGGTAGCGCTCCTCGCCCCGGTCCCCCTCCACCGCGACGGTATGGGCGTCGAGGAAGCGGGCCCGGCCCTTGACCAGGCGGATCTTGGGCTGGGCCGCGAGCTCCAGGGCGTGCTGGTCGTAGCGGTCCCGCTGGACCCGGTCCTTGTGGGCCACGACCCGGGAGTAATCGACCCCGAGGGTCCCGGGAAGTCCGAACTTCCCGAAGCGCTCCTGTCGGGCGCGGTGGCTGGCCACCTCCCGCACCGCCTTGGAGGGAACGCAGCCCTCCGCGAGGCAGTTTCCGCTCATGACCCCCTTGGGGTCGGCCATGACGACCGTCATGCCGGCCCTTGCCAGGCGAAAGGCGGCGGGATAGGCTCCCCCCCCGGCGCCGGCCATGAAGACATCCACATCCTGTATTCCCGGCATACGCGCCCCCCTTTTCCGAAAAAAAAGCGGGGGACAGCCTTTCGACTCCCCCCGCCGACCCATGCATAAAGTCTGTTCGAGCCTTACGTCAGTGACGGGCTGCGCGCATCGCCTTCACCAGCTCAAGACCGGTGTAGATGGCCTTCTGGTTTTCGGGATCGCCCATGAGGGAGATCAGCCCGAAGATCCCGGAGCCGGTCTTGCCCTCGTCGCTGACCCGGTTGACGGCGGAATAAAGGATCTCCACCTCCGAGATCCAGTGCTCGAGAGTCACCATGAGGCGTTCGACGAAGGCATCGTTGAAGATCCGGGTCAGCGCCACGACCCCGGCCGCCACGTCGGGCATGGTGTCGAGCGCCCCCACCTCGTCGAGCTTGTGGACCGCGTGGTTCAGGCGGTCGACCGGAAGGGTCATGAGCTGCTCCATCAGGGTGCCTGCCCGCTCGACCTGGGTCACGAGCCGCTCGAGAAGGCCGTCCGTCATGATGCGGTTGATGGCCGCCGCCGCCGTTCCGAGTTCGACCAGAGCGTCGAGCCCCCCCGACGAGACCAGGGGACCCAGCCGCTCCAGGGCCGGGATCACGCCCTCGACCTCCCGGAGTTTTTCGAGAATCGCCACCACCTTGGGATCGGCGGCCCGGTCGAGAAGGGTCACCGCCCGGTCGGCGGTCTCGGCGACCCGCTCCACCAGCTGGTTTGATCCGATGTCCATCAGGGCCTTCTGGGCCGTCACCGCCTCGGCCAGCGTGTCGAGACGGTCGAGAATCCGCACCAGAAGCTCCTGCGTTGCCTGCTCCCCGAGCTTTTCCCCGAGGAGGTCTGTCCGGCTTGCTTCTCCCATCTCGTTCTCCTATAGAATGCCCCGCGAGGTCAGCCAATACATCTTGTTGTAGGAAATCTTCAGCCAGTGCACCGTGGTCGTCGGAGTGGGAGGAACCGGCGGGGTGGTGTAGTTGAAGGAGATGTAGCTGGCCTGGTTCCGCCCGGTCTCGATGAAGCAGAAGACCTTCCCGTCGTACTTGTGGGAGGGTTTCTGTCCCGAGAGGAGGTCGACGACGTTCTCGACGAGGACGTCCGCGGAGAAATGGGCAGTGGAACCGGCCTTCGAGATCGGAAGGTTGGTGGTGTCCCCCACCACGAAGACGTTTTCGGTCCCTTCCATCTGGAGGGTCTCCTTGTTGGTGGGGATCCAGCCACCTTCGCCCAGCTTGGAGTCGAGGATCACCTGGGCTCCCCGGTGCTGGGGAATGGTGATCAGGAGATCGAAGGGGAGCTGGCTTCCCTCCATGCTGTGGACGATCTTGTTCTTGACGTCCACCTCCTTCAGGTTGAAGAAGACCTCGTACTTGATCCCCCGCTCCTCGAAGGTCTGGGCCCCCCACTTGGCCACCGCCGGAATGGTGTGGACCGCCCCCACCGGATAGGTGTAGGTGATCTCGGTCTTGTCCCGGAGGCCGCGCTTTTTGAGATAGTCGTCGAGCATGAGGGTCACCTCCACCGGGGCGACCGGACACTTGTGGGGGACGCCCATCGAGATGACGATCTTTCCTCCGTTAAAGCTCCGGAGGGCGTCGCGGAGCTTGATCGACCCTTCCTCGGTGTGGAACCAGTGGCCCGCTTCGACGAGGCCCGGGGTCAGGTCGGGACGGGGAATGCATCCGGTGGCGATCACCAGGATGTCGTAAGAGTATTCTTTCCCCCCCTTCGCGGTCAGCTTCTGCCCCTTGATGTCAATGTTCGCGATCTCGTCCTGTACGAAGTCGATGGCGGGGTCGAGCAGGGAGCGCTGGGGGCGTTTGAGATCTTCCGGCCGGGAGAGGTCGAAGGGGATGTAGAGCCATCCGGGCTGGTAGGTGTGGGTCTCGGTGTTTCCGATCTGGGTGATCGACACCGACTTGGAGCGAAGCTCGCCGGCGATCTTTCTCGCGAGCTGATTTGCGACGATTGTTCCGGCGACGCCTCCGCCCAGAATCACGATTTTCTTGGCCATTCTTTCCTCCGCCCTGGTCCGGGGGAGGCGGGAAGGATTCTTCCCGTCCTCCCGGACCGGATTCATCCTCGGGGCGACCGGGCGACCGGCGCCCCCCGACAGTTGGCCACAAGGCAGGGCCGGACCGAATCGGGCCCTGCCTTCCGACCTCCCGATTCTAGTCCAACGAAAGGGGAACCGCAAGCAAAAATAGGGGATTGTCCACGGGCTTTTGGAGAGTGAAAAAGTCACCAATGGGTGCGGTCCGAAGCGGTGCAGCTCCGTCCCGCGGGGGAAAGACGGAACAGTCCTTCGGGATCCCGTCAGACCCGGAAGCGGCCGACGGACTCCCGAAGGCTTTCCGAGCCCTGCCGGACCTCCCGGACGACCTTATGAGTCTCCTCCGAAATGCCGCCGATCGCGTCGAAACCTTCGAGCGAGCGGGAGAGGAGGCTCTGGACGTCCCGGATCGTCTGGACCTGCTTTTCGAGGCTCCCCTTGAGATCCACGAGAACCCTCCGGGAGATCGACCCGATCTCCTCCCGGATCTGCCGGAGGGAGTCCTGGGCTCCCGACGACCGCTTCTGGCTCTCGGAGACGCCGGAGGCCGCCTGGACAAGGGAGCGGGAAAGCTCGCCGATCTCTTCCTGGACAGTCTTGACGATGGCGGCGATGTTGTTGATGGATTGATCGGTCGTTCCGGCGAGCTTTCTCACCTCCTCCGCCACGACCGCGAACCCACGCCCCTGTTCCCCCGCCCGGGCCGCCTCGACCGCGGCGTTCAGGGCCAGGAGATTCGTCTGGGCCGAAATCATCCGGATCTCCGTCACGATCGTTCCGATCTCCTCGGATCTGCGGACCAGGCTCTCCATGATTTTCTGCCCCTGGAGAACCGAGCCGGCCAGGAACTCGACCGAGGAAAAAGCTTCCTGGACCGACCCCATGCTCATTTCGCTGATCGACTGGGCACGCTTCGCGGTCTCCTCCGTTTCGGAGAAGGTTTTCGACAGGTCCTGGGATTCCCGGATCATCCGGTCCGCCACCGAAACAAAGGAGGAAAACTCTCCGCGAAGAGCTCCGATCCGCTCCGTCAGGCGGACGGCGTTCCCTTCGAGGTTTTCCGTCTGGGCGGAGGTCCCGTCGGCTTCCCGGTGGACCGTCCGGACGAGCTCCGATATCTTTTCGACCATCTGACCCATCTCCCGGACGAGATGTCCGAACTCGTCCCTGGCCCGGGCGAGCCGGCTCTCCTCCCGCGCCGCGAACTGGCCCCGGGCCAGCTCCCCCATGCGCCCGATGACGCAGGTCATCCCCATCGAAACGGTCCTTACGATCCCGAGGCCGAGGAGCAGGATGGTCAGGGCGACGACCACCGAGGATAGCTCGATGATCAGGACGGAACGCGCGATCAGCCGGTCGGTCTTCGCGGCCAGGAGGGCCCCGAGCTGGCTGTTGTAGGCGGCGATCGTGACGGAGGTGGCCCGGTAGGAGCGGAAGAACTGCTGAAAGGAGCCTTCGTAGATCGCCCGGGCGGAAGGAAGCTGGCCGGCTCCCAAAAGGGCCCGGATCTGGATCTCCGCGAAGCCGATGCTCTTGCGGGTCGCCTTCAGCCGGTCGAGGAAAAGTCGGGCGGCGGGGGTCATCTCCATCGTTTCCATGGAGGCGAGAAGGGCCTGGTCCTTCCGGTCAAGGGCGAGGGAGAGCCCGACCATTTTCTTTCGCAGGGAGGTATCCTGAGCGTAGACCGCCACCTGAAGCGCCCTCTGGAGGTCGGTGACGTGGACGGTGAGGCGCGAGGCCAGGGCGGTCTCCTTCTGGAGGGAGACCGATCGGTCCATCACCCGCTGCGTCTGGCGAAAGGAGCGGATGGTCATGACCGCGGAAACGGCCAGGAGAAGAACGGCGATGGAAAGCATGAGGACGAGCTTGTTCCGGATCGACATCGGAAACTCCTTCTGCAAAGGGCATTGACGTCCTGCGGGAGCCTCCCGTCTCAGTTCCGGTCCCTTTATCCCGGGAGAAACTGGCCGAATGGCAGCGGGATCTTTCCCCGCCACACGCCGCGGGGAACGGCCCGGACCCGATCCACTCCGGATCTCCTTCTCCGGAGGAGAGGAAGAAGACCCCCCACATCGTAATGAAGGGTCCCGATGCCGGCAAGAGATTCTCTAAAAAGAAAATTTAGAGTCCCGAGTCGCATCTCCCCCTGGGGGTGGCATTCTTATCGGCGAGGACCGGCGAAATCTCAAGGAAGCGTCAGGGCTCCCGAAATACGGCGCCCCGCATCACCCGGCGTCCATCCCCTTCCGCCCACCTCCTCCTGCCCCTCCCGCTGGCCTCCACCGGGCCCGCCGGCCGGATTTTCCTACCTTTTTCATTGACAAGAAACCTCTCGCCGTGATGAAATCAGGAAACTGTTCATCGTTGGCCGGCAAGGATTCCGGAAGCACCCGGACAAGACCGGGACAGGTCTCCGGACCGGCTTCGTCACGCCAGAGAAAGACACCGTCAGGTCCGTCCCTGCCGGAGGGCCCGTTTTTTTCATCTCCGGGACCCGCTGCAGGAAACGGGCGTTATCCATACAGCCTTTATCGGGGAGATCGAAAAATGAGAAAAGAATGGGTCAAGGGGCGGTCCGGCGTGGTCACCCAGCTGCATTACGCCCGCAAGGGGCAGATCACTCCCGAAATGGACTACGTCGCCTCCGTCGAGAAGGTCGAACCGGAGTTCATCCGCTCCGAAATAGCCCGGGGACGGATGATCGTTCCCGCCAACATCCGCCATCCCGAGCTCGTCCCGATGGGGATCGGCATCGGCATCACCTGCAAGATCAACGCGAACATCGGCAACTCCTCCCTCGTTCCCAGCATCGAAAACGAGCTCGAGAAGCTTTCGGTCTGCCTGAAGCACGGCGCCGACACCGTCATGGACCTCTCGACCGGCCCCAGGATTCCGGAGATCCGGGAGGCCATGCTCCGGAACAGCCCGATCCCCCTCGGGACCGTTCCCATCTACGAGGCCATCCATCAGGTGGGGGACCCTCTCGACCTGACCGAGGATGCGCTGATCCGGGTCATCCGCGCCCAGGCCGAACAGGGGGTCGACTACATGACCATCCACGCGGGTCTTCTCCGGGAGTTCATCCCCCTCACCGCCTCGCGCCTCACCGGGATCGTCAGCCGCGGCGGCTCCCTCATGGCCCAGTGGATGCTCCGGCACGACAAGGAAAATCCTCTCTATACCGGCTTCGACCGGATTCTCGAGATCTGCCGGGAGTTCGACGTGACCCTCTCCCTGGGAGACGGGCTCCGCCCCGGCTGCCTGGCCGACGCCTCCGACGCCGCCCAGTTCGCCGAGCTCAGGGTTCTGGGCGAACTGACCAAAAAGGCCTGGGAGGCGGAGGTCCAGGTGATGATCGAGGGACCGGGCCACGTCCCCTACGACCAGATTCCCATGAACGTGGAAAAGCAGCAGGAGATCTGTCATGAGGCGCCGTTCTACGTCCTCGGCCCCCTGGTGACCGACATCGCCCCGGGATACGACCACATCACCTCCGCGATCGGGGCCACCGCCGCCGCCACCGCCGGGGCCGCCCTCCTCTGCTACGTCACACCCAAGGAACACCTGGGACTTCCGGACCTCGAGGATGTGCGCAACGGAATCATCGCCTACAAGATCGCGGCCCACGCCGCAGACGTCGCCCGCCACCGTCCCGGCGCCCGGGACCGGGACGACCGCCTCTCCAGGGCCCGCTACGAGTTCGACTGGAAGAGCCAGTTCGACCTCTCCCTCGATCCGGACCGCGCCCGTTCGATGCACGACGAGACACTCCCACAGGAGACCTTCAAGCACGCCGAATTCTGCTCCATGTGCGGCCCGAAGTTCTGCTCCATGCACATCAACCACCAGATCCGCGAGGAGAGCGAAAAGCTGATCTCCTTCGATGCCCTGACGCGCCAGACTGCACGCCAGACCGTCTGAGAACGGAGACGTCCCTCCGGCCTGCGGCCGGAGCGGCGTCTCGATGCCACGGGTCCGACACGGGAATGGGACCGTCCCCGTTTTTCGCGGGATGCGGTCCCATTTTTGGTGAAGCCCCCCGGAAAGGATGACATGCCGGCCATACGACTGGGCCACCCGGTCTTTTTCAACAACATCCCCTTCGAGATCGAAGAGCGCCAGATCCTCCGGGAGATGCGCATCCCAAAGAAGTCCTCCCTCAGGGACCTGGGGGAGCCGGCGATGGAAAAGGCGATCGGGGCGGCCATCGAGGAAGGGTACCGGATGATCGAGGGGAAGGGCGTCTACCGGACCCTCGAAATCACCGGGATCGAGGAGCGGAAGGTCCTCACCCGGGAAACCTCCACCCTCTTCGTCGGGGAAAAGATGGTGAAGCTCCTGCGGCACTGCGACTACGCGACGCTGATCGTGGCCACCATCGGTCCCCGGATCGAGGAGGAGGTCGACCGGCTGGCCGGCCCGGAGCCCGCCCACGCCTATTTTCTCGAGCGCGTCGGAGCCTGGATGGCCGACTACATGGGCATCTGGCTCGACCGCATGCTGGAGCGGGAGATCGTCCGGGCGGGCTACATGCGCACCTACCGCTTCGGGGTCGGCTACGGCGACTGGCCTCTCTCTTCCCAGACCGAGGTGATGGCGCTCACCTCCGCCCGCCAGATCGGGGTCACATTGAACGAAGCCTACATCATGATCCCCCGTCTCTCCGTCTCCGCCGTCATCGGATGGCAGAAGCCGGGGACGGGGCCAAAATCGACAACAGACGAGGACACCGACACGTGATTTCCATTCTCGAACGGCTCAAGAAAGAGATTCTCCTGCTCGACGGGTCCATGGGCGCCCTTCTCCAGGGCCGGGGCCTTCCCCCGGGCTACGCCCCCGACCTCTGGAACCTCGAGAAGCCCGACGAGATCGCCGCCGTCCATGCCGAATACGCCGCCGCCGGTTCGAACATCCTGCTCACCAACACTTTCGGGGCCTCGCGCCTCCGTCTAGCCGAATACGGCGCCGAATCCCGCATCCGGGAGATCAACCGGGCCGGCGTGGAGCTCGCCCGCCGGGCTTCGAAAGGCAAGGCCTACATAGCCGGCGACATCGGCCCGTCCGGGACGACCATCGCCCCTGTGGGAGACCTCTCCTTCGAGGACGCCGTCGCCATCTTCCGGGAGCAGGCCGCCCTCCTCGCGGAGGCAGGAGCCGACCTGATCGCGATCGAGACGATGTTCGACATCCAGGAGATGCGCGCCGCCCTGATCGGGGTCCGGGAAGGGGCTCCGCGGCTTCCGGTCATGGCCCTCATGACCTTCAACTCCGACGGGATCACCGACTCCGGCTCCGACCCGGAGACGGTGGCGGCCGTCCTCGAAGGGTTCGGCGTCGAGATCATGGGGCTCAACTGCTCGGTTGGGCCGGAGGCGATGGTTCCCGTCATCGAGCGGCTCGGGCGGGCCACCCACACCTTTCTCGCGATCGAGCCCAACGCCGGCCTTCCCGTCCACAAAGACGGCAAGACGGTCTATCCCTCGGGAGCGGAGGAGATGGTCGCCTACGCCCCGGCCTTCGTCCGGGCGGGAGCCAACATCATCGGCGGATGCTGCGGCACGACGCCGGACTACATCCGTCTTCTCGCGAAGCGCATGAAGGATGTCTCCCCCGTCGCCCGCTCCCGGAGTCCGCTCACCCGGATCGCCTCCCGGAACCGGGTCCTCCCCATCGGGCCGGGGGTCCCCTTCGTCCTGATCGGTGAAAAAATCAATCCCACCGGAAAGAAGCTCTTCTCCGAGGCGATTGCCGAGGGACGGACCGACCTGATCGTGGCCGAGGCCCGAAAGGAGGCGGCGGCGGGAGCCCACGCCCTGGATGTGAACGTGGGGGTCCCTCTGGTCGACGAGGCCCGGATGATGGAGAAGGCGGTCACCGCCATCGGCAACGTGGTCTCCCTGCCCCTCGTGATCGACTCCTCATTCGCCTCGGCGCTCGAGGCGGGGCTGCGACTCTATCCCGGCCGGGCCCTTGTCAACTCCGTCAATGCCGAAGACGAGCGGATCGAAGAGGTTCTCCCCCTGATCCGCCGCTACGGGGCGGCGGTCATCGGCCTCCTCTCGGGGGAGGACATCCCCGAGAAAGCCGCCGACCGGATCAAGAACGCGGAAAAGATTCTCCGTGCGGCCGAACGGTTCGGACTCCGGCCCGAGGACATCGTCTTCGACACCCTGGCCCTCACCGTCTCCGCCGTCCAGGAGGCCTCCCGCCAGACCCTCGAGACGATCCGGATCCTCAAATCGGAATGGAACGCCCGCACGATCGTGGGACTCTCCAACGTCTCCTTCGGCCTTCCGGTCCGGAAGACCGTCCACGACACCTTCCTCGCCATGGCAATCGGCGCCGGCCTCGACGGGGCGATCTGCGACCCCTACGACCCCCTCCTCCACCAGACGGTGGCGGCCGCGAGCCTTTTTTCCGGCCGGGACCCCGAATGCCGGGTCTTCATCGAAAAGGCCGCGACCTGGACGCCCCTCGTCCCCTCTGCCGGCACCGCGGCACAGACGGGCGCCTCCCCCGGCACAACCGCTCCGGAGGGACCGCTCACCACCGCCGAAAAGATCGAACGGGCCATCGTCGAAGGCGAGCGCGAGGCGATCGGCCCCCTCGTGAACCAGGCCATGGCGGAGGGAACCCCCCCATTCTCGATCTTCGTCGACCTCATGACCCCCGCCATCCGCAAGCTCGGAGACCTCTTCGGCCAGCGTCTCAAGTTCATCCCCCACCTGATCGCCGGCGCCGACACCATGAAGAAGGGCGTGGAGATCCTCCAGCCCCATCTCGAGGCCCAGGGACCGACGGAGCCGAAGGGGACGGTCGTCTTCGCCACCGTCAAGGGGGACATCCACGACATCGGGAAGAACATCTGCATCCTCATGCTCCGGAACTTCGGCTACCGGGTCGTCGACCTCGGCCGCAACGTCCCGCTCGAGACGATCCTCGAGGCGGCGGAGAGAGAGAAGGCGCAGATCATCGCACTCTCCGCCCTGATGACCACGACGATGATCCAGATGAAGATCGCCATGGACACGATCCGGGAGCGCAATCTTCCCTACAGGGTTCTGGTGGGAGGGGCGGTGGTGACCCCCAAGTTCGCGACCGAGATCGGGGCCGACGGCTACGGAAAGGATGTGGGCGAGGTCGTTCCCCTGACGGAGCGGGTCCTGTCCGGGCCCGGATCTGTCCGGAACACCTGATACCGCACGACCATTGGCAACAGACCCGCGGAGGCCGCCTTCCCCGTTCAACCTTCGGGGAGCCGGGTCTTCCTCACGGGACGGCTCCCGCCATCAGACGTACGTCTGGAAGGCCGTGAGAGCCCGGTCCAACTCCTTGTGGGTCTTCCGGTAGGTCTCAAGCGGAATCCCGGCCGCGTGCGCCTCCCACGCCTGGCGGACCGACCGGGCGCCGGCACGGGCCCCGTCGGGGTGGCCGCAGACGCCCCCTCCGCAGATATAGGCAAAATCCGGTCCGAACAGATCGGCATGGACCCCCAGTGTTCCCGCATGCATGCCGCCGCCGACCGCGACGAGGGAGGGTCGCATGGTTCCCATGGGGATCCGGCTGATTTCGGAGACGGCCTCGAGATGGGCCCGGGTGGACTTGAGCGTTCCCGACAGGGCGGGGAAGAGGATGATGTCCCCCCCGAGCATTCTCATGAACCGGGCCCAGGCCCGGACCGACATGCCATGCTTCTGCCATAGCCAGTCCGAGGTTGCCATGTGGGCCATGACCGGCACGAGACCGGTTTCGGCCAGCTCCTCGAGCATCGGGAACCCGCTGGCCGCCGGAGAGACCATGGAGATCTTCGCCCCCGCCTCCGCCCCCGCCCTGTACCGTTCCAGCATCCGCGACGGTCGGTCGACCGGATGCATCATGGCCCACTTCGGCTCCCCCGTCTCCTCCTCGGCCTTTTTCGCCGCCTCGACCATCGCCGACAATCGTTTTCGGTAATCAGAATCCGGCTCCTGCAGAAGTTCGTCCGACTTGACCACATCCCCGCCCCCCACGAGGCTTTCGTAGGCGATCTCTCCGAACTCCTTCGGGGAAAGCCCTTGGGAGGGTTTCAGGACGGTGATGAAAAGGGGGCGCTTCGGGTCTTTCCGGAGGGTCGCGATTCCCGGAGCCCCGAACTTGGGGCCCGGGAGCCGTGAAAGAAGGGCCTCCGGCGCCTCGAAGTCCGTCAGCTCGATGGATTTCAGGATGTTCAGGCAACTGATCTCCCCGGCGATGGAAAGGACCAGGCCATAGGCGGAGAAGATCCGCTGCGAGGGAACCTCGATCTCGATCGTGGCCGCATCATTTCCCTGGGAGATGACCCGGGCGTGGGCCTCGAATGACTCGCTCCTGGCCGATTCATAGGAAGTCTTCTTGACCCCCACGCTCATTTCCCGCGCGACGAGAAGACAGGCCTTTTCGATATCTTCCGAGCAGATGGTGTAGGTCGCCCGAATCGTCTCAGTTTTTTCCATGGAAATCCTCCCCGGTGCCTGACGCTCCCGTTGAATGGTGTCTCTCTCCCCTCCGTCCCTAATCCCACTCCCACCAAAAAGTTCCAAGGGACATCCATTCTATGCATCACGCAACTATCTTTCAATACATACTATTCGCACATATTGCCGATTCAGGGCCTCTCCGGCCGTCGCGGGCTTGTCCCATCCGGATATTTCGGGTTCCCGGATCTCTTCGGGAGGGGCCCATCCGGAAGAAGCTCCGGAGAAATCGCACCTCGTCGGAAGAAGAATTGGGGGCGATCAGGCATTTTCGCACCCGTAGGCAGATCGATCGGAAAAGCGCTATAAGGAGAGGAAGGTCGAAGGGATGCGGTGAAGGGTCAGTCGAGCTGGATTCTGAGTCCGTCGTAGGCCGGACGGATCCCGGGAGGAAGCTCGGATTCCAGGGTCGCATGGTCCATCCGGTGGGAAAGATGGGTGATGTAGCCTCGGGACGGGCCAGCCTCCCCGATTTCGGCCACCGCCTGGGCGAGTCCGAAGTGGGACTCGTGGGGTTCGTAGCGGACCGCGCCGACGATCATCGTGGAGGCCCCCTTCATCACCCTCTTGCCCTCGGCAGGAACGGCATTGCAGTCGGTCAGGTAAACCAGGTCTCCCACCCGCAGCGCCGTGTTCATCACCGGCCCATGCTCGACCAGAAAGGGCCGGACGGGGATTCCCAGGATCTCCATGGGCCCCGGAAGCTCCTTTGGAACGAGTTTCGGCCGCGTGACCCCCTCCCGGTTCACATCGGAAAAGGCGTAGGAAAACATCGACCGGATCCTCTCGAGAACACGGGGCGGGGCGTAGATGGGAATCTCTTCCTGCATGATGAAATTGAAGGTCCGGAGCTCGTCCAAACCCAGAACGTGGTCCGCGTGGGCATGGGTGTAGACCACGGCGTCAATCCTGGAAATTTTCTCGCGAAGGGCCTGAAAGCGCAGGTCGGGGGCGGTGTCGATCAGAAGATTTTTTCCGCCGGCCGAGACAAGGATCGAGGAGCGCGTCCTCTTGTTCCGCAGGTCGGGAGAGAGACAGACGGGGCAGGAACAGCCGATCATCGGAACGCCCACCGAAGAGCCTGTTCCCAGAAAAAGGGCGGTCATCCCGGAGGCGGAAGAGGGGAGATCGGTCATTCCCCCCTCCCGGCCATCAGGATAAAACCCCGGCGGATCTCAGGGGGCGACGCGCAGGATCTTGACATGGAGAATGGTCACCGGGTTGACGGGACGGTCCCGCCGGTCGGTGGGCACCTCGGAGATCTTGTCCGCCACATCCTGTCCGGCCACGACCTGGCCGAAGATCGAATAGTTCCCGTCGAGCCAGGTGGTCGGGGCGACGGTGATGAAGAACTGGCTCCCGTTCGTGTCCGGACCGGCGTTGGCCATGGCCAGCACGCCCTTGTGGTCGAAATGGAGGGTCGGGTCGATCTCGTTCTTGAACTGGTATCCGGGACCCCCGGTTCCGTTTCCGAGGGGATCCCCCCCCTGGATCATGAAGTTCTTGATCACCCGGTGAAAGATCAGTCCGTCGAAGAAAGGACGCTTCACCTGGGTTCCGGTCCGGGGATCGATGAAGGACTTGGTCCCCTCGGCCAGACCCACGAAGTTCGCAACGGTCTCCGGAGCTGAGCTGGGAAAGAGCTGGCAGACGATCGTTCCCATGGAGGTTTCGATTTCGGCGTATTCTCCCGGAGGAAGAGGCACCTTGGTGGCAGATTCGGCATTGGCGGTCATTGGCAGTCCCTTATCCAAAATAGTGGTTGCGATTCCCATGAACAGGACGGCCAGCACCCAGACCGTCATTCTGAAAAAGCCGCGCGGTTTCATTTTTTCGAGGCCCTCCTGCGTTCCTGTTCGTTGAGGATGCGTTTCCTGATGCGGAGGTTCTCGGGGGTAACCTCCATGATCTCGTCGTCCTCAAGGAATTCCAGGGCCTGCTCGAGGCTCAGGATCTTTGGGGGGACGAGGGTGATGGCGTCCTCGGCGGTCGAGGAGCGGATGTTCGTGAGATGCTTTTTCTTGCAGGGGTTGACGGCGAGATCGGTCGGACGGGAATGGGCGCCGATGACCATGCCCTCGTAGACCTTCGTTCCCGGGGCCACGAAAAGGACGCCGCGATCCTGAACGCTTTCGAGGGCGTAGGCGACCGTCTCCCCGGTCTCCATGGAGACGAGGGCGCCGTTGATCCGGCCGGGGATATCCCCCTTGTAGTCTCCGTACCCATGGAAGGTGTGGTTGAGAAGTCCGGTTCCCTTGGTGTCGGAGAGGAACTCGCTGCGGTATCCCAGGAGTCCCCGGGCCGGAATGAGATACTCGAGCCGGGTATGCCCGTCTTTCTGGGGGGCCATGTTGAGCATCTCGCCCTTCCGGGGGCCGAGCTTTTCGATCACCGCCCCGACGTAGTCTTCCTGAACGTCGACGACAAGATATTCGTAGGGCTCCTGACGGCTGGAACCTTCCCCCTTGTAGAGCACGTGGGGACGGGAGACCTGGAATTCGTACCCTTCCCGGCGCATCGTCTCGATCAGGATCCCGATATGCAGCTCGCCACGGCCGGAGACCTTGAAGGCATCGGGGCTGTCCGTCTCCTCGACCCGCAGGGCGACATTCGTCCGGATCTCCTTCATCAGGCGGTCCCGGAGGTTTCGGCTGGTGACGAACTTGCCCTCCTGGCCGCAGAAGGGGGAATTGTTCACCATGAACTCGAGCGAAATGGTCGGCTCTCCGATCTCGATGGGCGGAAGCGACCCCAGCTCCGTCACATCGGAGAGAATGTCTCCGATCCGCAGGTCCTCGAAGACCGCGATCAGGATGATGTCTCCGGCCTTGGCCGAGGGCACCTCGACCCGCTTCAGCCCTTCGAAGGAGAGGATCTTCTTGACCTTGTTCTTCTCCACAAGGGCCCCGTCGACAACGCGGGCGATGGTCTCGCCGAAGGCGACCTTTCCCCGGACGATCTTTCCGAGGGCGACCTGCCCCAGGTAGGAATCGTACTCGAAGCTGGTCACCTGCATGAGGAAGGGACCGTTCTCATCGACTTCCGGCGGGGGAACATGGCTGATGATGGTGTCGAAGAGGGGGACGAGGTCCGTTCCCTCCTTGAGGGGATCGAGGGAGGCGATTCCCTTCTTGGCCGAGGCGAAGACGACGGGGTAGTCCATCTGGGCGTCGGTGGCCCCGAGCTCTATGAAGAGGCTGAAGACCTCGTTCTGGACCTCGATGGGCCGGGCTCCGGGCCGGTCGATCTTGTTGATCACGACCACGGGTCGAAGCCCCATCTTGAGGGCCTTGTTCAGGACGAAGCGGGTCTGGGGCATGGGGCCGTCGAAGGCGTCGACCACCAGCAGCACGCCGTCCACGAGAGTGAGCGTCCGCTCCACCTCCCCCGAAAAGTCGGCGTGGCCCGGGGTATCCACGATGTTGATCCGGTAGTCCTGGTAGAAGATGCAGGTGTTCTTGGCGAGGATGGTGATTCCCCTCTCCTTTTCCAGAGCGTTCGAGTCCATGACCCGCTCCTCGACCACCTCATTTTCCCGGAAGACATGACCCTGCTGGAGCATCTTGTCGACGAGCGTGGTCTTCCCGTGATCGACATGGGCAATGATCGCAATGTTTCTGGTGTGCATAAGAGACGCCGTCATTCGTTTTTCCGCCTTGTGTTGAACCATGGGCGCCGGAATCCGTTTCGGAGGAAGCCCGAACCGGTCAGGCCTTAAAAAAATTCGCAGAACCACTATAATAGGTCAAATGATCCCCCATGGTCAATTGTCGGGGACGAAAAAAGGACAGATCCAACGGCCGCCGGTGCCTGCCGCCAATCACCGCACCAGCCGTCGCCGGGTCATCGAATAGGGAGGACAGCCATGGAAGAGATCGTCACCGATATCCTGATCGTCGGGGGAGGCCCGGGGGGCATGATGGCCGGACTCACGGCCGGACAGTTCTGGCCCCGAAAGAAGATCCTCATGGTCCGGCCCGAGTCCCTGTCCGTCATTCCCTGCGGGATTCCCTACATCTTCGGAACGCTGGGAGGGACCCGGGAGGATCTGCTGGGACTCGAACCGTTCCTGGCCTCGGGGGGGTCCCTCCGCGTGGGACGGGTCCTCTCCGTCGACCGCTCAGGACGGACCGCCCGTCTCGAGGACGGGGCACTGATCCGGTGGGAGCGCCTCGTCCTGGGAACGGGCGGAGAGAACTTCGTGCCGCCGATTCCCGGGGTGGATCTGGACAAGGTCTTCATCCTCCGGAAGGACTATGCCTTCCTGGATGACCTTTTCCATGCCATGACCACGGAGGTCAGACGTCTCGCGATCATCGGCGGCGGATTCGTCGGGGTCGAGTTCGCCGACGAGATCAGAAAGCGCGGGGTCGAGGTCCATCTGGTCGAAATGATGCCCCACCTCATGGCCGCCAGCCTCGACGTCGACCTGTGCCAGGCCGTGGAAAACCAGCTCAAAAAAAACGGCGTCCACATCCATACCGGCGCAGCCGTGGAGGCTTTGACGCCGGACACCTCCGGCAGGCGCGTGGGGGGCGTCCGGATCGCGGGACAGGACCCCCTGCCGGTCGATGCGGTCCTCATCTCGATCGGAGTTCGTCCGAACGTGACCTTGGCCCGGGAGATGGGGCTCACCCTCAGCCGGTCCGGCGGCGTCTGGGTGGACGCCTTCCAGCGCTCCCGGGAGGACCCCGCCATCTTCGCGGTGGGCGACTGCGCCCACAAGCAGGATTTTTTCACCCGCAAGGCCATCCACGCCATGTTCGCATCCCAGGCCGCGGCCGAAGGGCGCATCGCCGGGATGAACCTTTATGCCCTCAGACAGCCGCGGTACAACGCCGGTTCGGTCAGCATCTACGCGAGCCAGATCGACGGACTGGCCTTCGGGGTGGTGGGAATGACCTCCGCCCAGGCCCGGGCGGAGGGGTTCCCTTTTCTCGTGGGAGAGGCGCGCCTCCCGGACCACCATCCCTCCACCCTCCCCGGAACAACCGAAACGACCTGCCGGGTGATCCTCGCCGAGGACTCCACCCAGATCCTAGGAGGACAGATCATCGGCGGACCGACCACGGGCGAGCTTCTGAACACGATCGGCCTCGCCGTCCAGATGCGCGCCACCGCCCTCGACCTGGCGTCGATGCAGTTCGGGAGCCAGCCCCGGCTGACCTCGTCGATCCATCCGCTCGTGGCCGCCACGGGAGAAGCCCTTCGGCGCCATCGCGCCCTCCATCCTCCCTGCGAAACGGACCATACCGGAGAGGGATCATCCTGACGGAGGGGGAGGGGCGATGAAAAATCTTCCGGGGCATCACACCAAGATCGTCTGCACCATCGGCCCGGCCTCCGACCCGCCCCGGATCCTGGAGGCGATGATCCGCCGCGGAATGACCGTCGCCCGCCTGAACCTGTCCCACGGAACACCGTCCGAACATCGGGAGCGCGTGGGGCGAATCCGGGCGGCCTCGGAAAAGACCGGCCGCCGGGTTGCCATTCTTGCGGATCTCCCCGGACCCAAGATCCGGATCGGAACCCTTTCTGCACCGATGACCCTCCGGAGAGGGGAGGTCCTGCTCCTATCCCGGGATGGCCCGACCGCAAACGGCGAGCGGGTGATTCCCCTGGAGCTCCCGCCCCTCCTCCGGCCCCTCTCGCCTGGCGACCGGGTATTCCTGAGCGACGGCTCCATCGCCCTCCGTGTCGCCTCCTCCGCTCCGGGAGGTCTCCGGTGCCGGGTCATGACCGGAGGCGTTCTCCTCTCCAGAAAAGGCGTCAACATTCCCGGACTTCTCCCGGGAGGCGGGGCCTTCACCCCGCAGGACCGCTCCCTTCTCGCCTTCGCCCTGGAGTGCGGCGTCGACGGAGTGGGCGTCTCCTTCGTCGAGACGGCGGAGGATCTCGACGCCGTGCAACGGGAGGCCCGGAGACTCGGCCACGATCCCTTCCTGGTTGCAAAGATCGAACGGAAGCGGGCCGTCGGCAACATCGACACCCTTCTCGACCGGGCGGACGCCATCATGATCGCCCGGGGGGATCTCGGCGTGGAGGTCCCGATCGAGCGGATAGCCCTTCTCCAGAAGCATCTCGTCCGTAAGGCGGTGGCGGCCGGAAAACCGGTCATCACCGCGACCCAGATGCTGGAATCGATGGTCCACAGCCCCCGCCCCACCCGGGCCGAGGCCACCGACGTCGCAAACGCCGTAATCGACGGGAGCGACGCCGTGATGCTTTCCGAGGAAACGGCCATGGGGGACGATCCGGTCGCGGCGGTGGCCATGCTGTCGCGCATCGCGCGCGCGACCGAAAGATCCGTCCACGGGATGGGATCCGGGGCGCTACGTCCGCCCGGAGCATCGTCGACCGGGGAGGAGGTTCTGGCCTGGGGCGTCCGGGCGATGGCAGAACAGATCTCCCCCCGCTTCATCGTGGCTCCGACGGAATCCGGGGCCACTGCCTCCCGGATTGCCCGGTTCCGGCTCCTGCCCTGGATCCTGGCTCTCTCACCGAGCGAACGGGTCTGCCGGAAACTCACTTTGAGCCGGGGAATCCATCCCGTCAGGGTCGAACGGGGAAACGGAGATTGGGGCGGGATCGCAAGACGACTCCTCGCCGAGGCGGGGGTGATATCGGGGGTGATCCTCCTGACCCGGGGGCCCGGACCGGAGGCGCCGGGGGAGAGCAACCGGCTTGAGATCCTTAGACTAGAGGCGCCAGAGGGATAGGCCGGACGCGGGGGCGGAAGATCCGCCCATTTGGGCGTGAACGGAAATCAGCGGCTCTCCTCCACCCAGAAGGCCGCGCACTTCAGATAATCCAGTTCCGGCATGGCCAGGAGGCGGGGGTGGTCCCAGGCGGCCCTCCCCTGGAAAACCATCCGGCCCCGCCGCCCTTCCTTCCGGAAGACGGCGCGCAGAATCCCCGAAAAGTCGTCCCAGGACAGAAGGGCCGAACAGGAGCAGGCCACGAAGACACCCCGGGGAGCGAGGAGGGAGAGCCCCAGTCGGAAGACCGCATGGTAGCCCTCGATTCCCTCCCGGATGAGACGGCGGCTCTTGATGAAGGCGGGAGGGTCGAGGATCACCGTGTCGAACCGGGTCCCCGACTCCCGGGCCCGGCGCCCCCAGGAGAGAAAGTCCGAGCAGATCCCCTCACCCTCCGGGAGATTGGCCCGGTAGAAGCCCACCGCCCTCTCCGAGGCATCTACTCCCGTGAGCCGGCTTCCGGGGTTTTCCGCCGCGATCGCCCTGGACCAGGCCCCCACGTAACAGTAGGCGTCGAGGACGGACGGGCGGGCCAGGATCGGGGCGAGAGCCCGGACATTGTCCTTCTGGTCGAGAAAAAGTCCGGTCTTCTGCCCTTCCCGCAGTGAAAAGAGAAGCGGCGCGCCGCCGATCCGGACCGTGATTTCGGGGGGCAAATCCCCCTCGATCCGGTCCTCCTCCACCGGAAGCCCTTCCGCCTCCCGGATCCTGACGCTCCGGTCGATACGGACCCCCCTCGGACGCAGACGGTCGGAAAGGATCTCCAGGATCTCCCCGGAGAGGGCCTCCATGGCTAGGGTGGTGATCTGGACCGAAAGGTAGTCCCCGTATCGGTCGACCACGAGCCCCGGAAGGCCGTCCCCTTCCGAGTGGACGAGGCGCACGCCCTCGTCCTCCTTTCGCCCCAGTTCGGACCGCAGGGCGAGAGCCCGGTCGATTCCCTCCTCGAGGCTTTCCCGGAAGGTCGTGACACGTCCCTCCAGGAGCCGGACCGATATCAGGGAGTGGGGATTGTAGAGTCCCGTTCCCAGAAACCTCCCGGAGGAGGATCGGACATCGACGAGGAGCGGGGAGCGTTCCTTCGGGGGGAAGGTCCCGATTTCGTTCGAAAAGACCCACCGGTGGCCCGCCAGAACACGCCTCTCCTCATTTTTCCTGAGGACGACCTCGCCCCTCTCATCTCTCATCCGTCCCCCCGATTCCTTAGTCCTGAGCCATTCTCCGCATCATTTCCGGAGTCTTTCAGCCACCGGTCCGGCCGGTGCCCGTCCGGCCCATCCCGCAGACGGTCTCAGAGCATAGCACGCCTCCCTCCCCCATTCCAGGGATTGCCCTTCGCCTCAATCTCTCCCGAAATCCGTCCGGATCGTTATCGGGAGAAAAAGATTTCCTGATTGGGAAGGAAGAGGGGCTTTCCCCTATCATATGTCCGGAAAAGACGGCAGGGTTTTCCGGAGGCTTCGCCGGAGGCGCTTGCCCTGGTTAATGTTTTAACTTAAACTAAAAACCGTGCCGCCGTGTTCGTCCCCTCGAGAACCGATGCCTTTGACTCACTCCCAAACATTTCAGAAAGGGTTTCAGCCGCAATGTCAGGATCCCCTTTTGCGCCCCTCAGTGGCCGCATTTTGCCTGCGGGACTCTTCCTTTTTTGCTTCTGCATCCTCGCGCTTCCCGCTCCTCTTTCGGTTTCGGCGGCTCCGCCGCCGTCCGACAGCATCACCCTCGACCAGGACAACCCCGCCCCCGGAGCCTTCGGAGTCATTCCCCTCCAGGACGGGGCCTCCCGGCTGATCCTCTTTCCGGCCCAGGACGTCTTCACCCCCCTTCTGGCCGATCCCCGGGAGCCCCTGACGACGATCGAGTTCTTTGCCGCATCGAATCACCCCTCCTATCTCCAGTTCAACGGGAACCTTGCCGCGAACGTCGGGATCGCCCGGTGGGAGTCGACTGCCGAGGGGGTCAACAAGGCCCTCCAGATCGGCGTCATGGGAGGAGACTTCTCGCGCTTCGGGATCTTCGGGGCGAACACCTACCTGATCGACTCCGACTTCATCGTGGGCGTCCCTGTGACCGCCCGGATCGGCCGCTTCTCCCAGCGCCTCTTCTTCTACCACGAAAGCTCCCACACCGGGTACGACTACACCGTCATGGACAATCTCTCCAAGGTCTCGGACTTCGGCCAGGAGATCCTCCAGGAGGTCTCCTCCTGGGACGTCAACCCCTACCTCCGTCTCTACGGAGGGGTCTCCTACCGGGTGTTCGGGCTCTATTACTACCCCACCGCCCAGGATTCCCTGATCCTCCAGGGGGGGATCGAGGCCTTCACTCCCTCCTTCGGCTTCCTCGACCATGTCGGGCGCGGGTACACCTCCCTCTACCTCGAATCCCGCGGAATCAACGGCTACACCCTCAACGAAGATTTCCAGCTGGGGCTTCTCTTCCACAGACCCGGATCCTACGTCGACATCCGGCCCATGATCGACTTCTACAACGGATACTCCTATCTGGGGGACCTCCTTTTCACGAAGGACCAGTACATGGCGCTGGGCGTCTCCTTTGACTTTTAGTCCCCGTTCCCCCACAATACGGGGATGATTTCGGCAGGGGACCGAAGCCCGACAGGGCCCGGGCCCTTCGCCATGGTCCATCCGGAGTCCTACCGTGACGAAATCTTTCTTTCGCGCCCTTATACCCCTCCTCACCGGGGGCCTGATCATCGCCGCCGCCGGAACCCTGATTCATCTCTACCGGAGCACATGGACCCCCGGGCCGCTGGTATCCCCCGTCCTTCCCCGGAGCCAGGTCTCCTTTTCTCTTCGCCTTCCCGAAAACAGCACCGCCAGGCCGATCCCTCTCCTCCTGCGGGTCGTGAAGACAAAAAGCGCCTTCCTGTCGGTCGCCTACTGGCCCGTCGGCCGGACGGTCTTCCAGATGCCGGTCCTCGACCCTCCCGCCGGCCCGGGACAGCCGCCACAGACCCTCCGTCTCGCCCTCTGGGATCCCGGGCGCTACACGGTGACCTTCGAGGACGGGAGAACCGGGCTTCCCATCCGAAGCTTCGCCCTCCGGGTGGCCGCGCCTCTCGGACTCTACAGGAACGACCTCATCCTCCTGATCGTGCTCGCGGTGGCCGGATACCTGTCGGGCCGGATGGCCCTGTCCTCACTCCCGCTCCTTCCCGGGCTCTCCCGGCTTGCCGCCTTCCGGAAGGGGCTCTTTCCGGGGTTGCTCGCCGCCGGGACCCTCCTGATCCTCTCGGCCCCACACTCCTTCCAGGCAGGACCGCCTCGTGCGAAGGAGACGGCCCAAACGGGATTCCACGAATCGGAAGGGCGAGGGGACGCTCCCCGCATGCTTCTCCCCCTGGGAGACAAGACAGCTCCGGAGTCCGGAGGATATCTGGTACTTCGCCACCGTCTGGACAGCTGGCTCCGGTTCGGACAGGACCTGACCCTCTTCGAGGGACCGGTGGAGACGGCCTCTCCCGGACGGGCCTTCGTTCTGCCTCCCGACGACGGACGCTACCGCCTCTCCCTCTGGTCGGGGGAAAACGGGACCCTTTTACTTACCCATTCCACGCTCTCGGCCATTCCCGTCTCGCCGCCCTTTCCCATGGAACTCTTTTCGGGGCTGACCCTCTTCTCACTCTCCTTCTTCCTTCTGGGCTTCACCCGGGTCTCTCCCGCCCCCCGGACCCCTGTGGCGGAAAGGCTCCATTGAAGACTCCCGCCGAAAATGGAACACGCTCTCCGAAGGGAATCCGGATCTCTCTTCTTTCGGGCGCTCTTCTGTTTCTGCTATTCCTCGTCGCCCTTTCCACTCCGTCCCGCGCCAGGGCCTTCGATGTCCAGCTGATGGGAAACTTCGACTACGTCCCCCTCTCCCCGCTCCAGAACAACGAACCGATCGCCTGGGGAGGAGGGGTCCGGATGACCTGGGAGTACCTGCCGGACTGGGACATCACCGCGACGCTCATGACCAACTTCTTCCAGACCACGCAAACCATCCCCGAAAATCCGGTCACCTACACCCCGAACTCCTCCGGGCTCTCCACAATCACGCCCCTCTCCTTCGGCCTCTACCACGTTCTTTACCGGACGAAGCGCCACAACTGGCTTTACGCCATCGCGGACGTGGGCGTCGCCTTCGAAAACTCCTTCGGGGGCGGCCATGTCACGCCAGAGCCATTCGGAGAGGTCGGAGCCGGCTGGAGCTTCAAGCAGTGGTTCCTCGAGGAGCGGGTAGCCGCCGTTCCCCTGGCCTTTCCGTCCTATCCCGGCCCCGGATTTTCGGGGGGCCCCCTCCTCATGATCACCACCTCCGTGGGGGTCCACTTCTTCGTCTTCTGATCCTTTAGCGTCCCGATTCGGGAAGAAACGCCACCGACGAGACGGGGATCCACCCGGCCGCATGCTCGCCGATCAGACGATCGACAAGGTCCGCCGCCTCCGCAACCCGGCCACCTGGAGGCCCCGCCCCTTCTCCGGTGCCGGAAAGCCATTCGAGGAGGTCGGAGGATGTCTCGACGCCGCCCTTCCCCTCCCCGCTCCGGCAAATCCGGCAAAGGACGGTTCCCTCCGACGGACGGAAGAGAACACGCTCTCCGGACACAATCCGGCGACAACGGGCGCAGACGGGCGGGGCGGGACGGTACCCCAGGAGCGCAAGCCCTTCCCGGGCGAAGGCGAGCCAGGTGCGGGCCGGGGGATCCCCCTCTCCTTCGAAAAGGGAGAGGGCCTCGGTGGCCAGGGAAAAAAGAAGCGGTTCGGGATGGTCCGGCGGAAGGACACCCAGAAGGAACCGGACGACGAATCCGGCCCACGCGAGCCGGTTGTAATCCCCGTGAATCCTTCGGTAGGGATCGAGGATGGCGGCGTGGTGAATCCGGTAGAGGGATCGCGGGCCGCCGCCCCGACCCACGATCCGGCAGAGTGTGACAGGCTCCAG
>DAIBSV010000110.1 GCA_027415455.1 Nitrospirota bacterium
GGACCGCCTGATCCTTGGAGACGTGGGATTCGGAAAAACGGAGGTGGCCATGCGGGCCGCCTTCCGTTGTGTCGCCGACGGAAAGCAGGTGGCCGTGCTGGTCCCCACCACCCTCCTCGCCCTTCAGCACCATGAAACCTTCCGGAACCGGTTCGCGGGCTTCCCCGTAAGGATCGAGAGCCTCTCCCGGATGCTTTCGGCGTCCGAACAGAGGGCCGTCAGGGAGCGTCTCGCACGGGGAGAGACAGACATTGTCGTGGGTACGACATCCCTTCTGTCTGCCTCCGTCTCCTTCCGCGACCTCGGCCTCCTGATCATCGACGAGGAACAGCGCTTCGGAGTCCGACAGAAAGAACGGCTGACCGAACGCTTTCCCCATGTCGACCGGCTGACCCTTTCGGCAACGCCCATTCCCCGAACGCTCCAGATGGCCATGTCCGGACTCAAGGGTATCAGCTTCATCATGACCCCTCCACCCGGCCGGAAATCCATCCGAACCTTCATTATCCGCTTCGACCGGGAACGCATCCGGGAGGCCATCGACCGGGAGATGGCCCGGGAAGGCCAGGTCTTCTTCATTCACAATCGGGTCGCTTCCCTCGGACGATGGGCGCGCTACCTGGCGGCCCTCTTTCCGGAGGCCAATGTCTCTTTCGCCCACGGACAGATGGAGGAGCGGGAGATCGAGGGTGTCATGTCCCGCTTCATTCAGCGGCAGAGCCGCATTCTCGTTTCGACCACCATTGTCGAAGCGGGGCTGGACATCCCCTCGGCCAACACCATTCTTGTCAACCGGGCCGATCTTTTCGGAATCGCCGAACTTTATCAGCTGCGGGGGAGGGTCGGCCGTGGCGGACAACAGGCCTACGCCTACTTCATCACGGGAGCCGAAGACAGCCTGAACGATCTGGCCAAGAAAAGGCTTCACACCCTGCAGGAACATTCGGGCCTCGGATCGGGATACCAGATCGCCATGAAGGATCTTGAAATCCGTGGAGCCGGCAGCCTTCTCGGCCATCAGCAGACCGGCCAGGTCGCCATGGTCGGCCTCGACCTCTATCTCGAAATGGTGGAGGAGGCCATCGGCCACCTGACAGATCTCCCCGATGCCCCGCCAAAAACCGAGCCGGCCCGCGTCGAGTGGAAGATCGAGGCCAGGATTCCGGAAGACTACCTCGACCACCCCTCGGAAAGAATTGACTTTTACCGACGCCTCGCTCATGCTGACAATCTTGAGGCCATCGACAGAATCGAGGAGGAGCTGGGCGACAGGTTCGGTCCTCTCCCGAGACCGACGCGCACCCTGTTTTCGGGAGCCCGGATCCGTGTTCTCGCAACCGAGGCCGGATTCGCGGAGGTTTCCCTGCGTGAACGGGAGGCCGTTCTGAAGGAACGCCCCGGAATCTTTTCCCGGGACCGTCTGTCCAGGGCCCTGGATCTCTTTGGAGACCGGGTCTCCTTCCAGGCTGACGGATCTTGGAAAATCGTCCGGACACTTCCCGGGCCCCTGATCGAGGATCTGAAACGTTTTCTGCACCTTCCGGACCGCAAGTCCGACCCTGAGTGACAACCAAGCCCCGGAGGATCCGTCTGATCCTCCCCCAATCTTAAGGAGTCCTTCTTGAACCAGCTATCAAACGCCGGACAGTCAGCCGCACGGGCCAACACTAATCCCAGACCGGCTTTTCGGACAGGGGTCTTTCTTTCCCTCGCACTTTCCCTGTTGTCTGCCTGCCATAAAACCGCCGGATCGGGAGTCATCGCCACCGTCGGAGAGCAGCAGATCTCCCGGGAAGAGCTCGTCCGCTCCATTTCGGCGATGAAGCTTCCCTCGAAGGTTCCGGCCTCCGTCCCGAGCGACGTCCTGAATCGCCTGATCGACCGGGCCCTGATCAACCAGGAGGCCGAACGGGAAGGACTCCCCAATGATCCTTCCATCAGCCGCAAAATCCGGCACAGCCGGGAACGAATCCTTCGCCAGGCGCTTCTGGACAAGAAGGTCGACTCACAGGTCCACGTCACAGACGCGGATGTCAAGGCCTATTACGACCAGCACAAAAATGAAATCCGGCAGCCGGGATACGTCGTCGTCCGCCAGCTGATCCTTCCGGACGCAAAAATTGCCCAGACAATCGGCAAATCCCTGAAGAAACGCCACGGATTTTCGAAGGCGATCTCCCGATACTCGGGAGGGCCCGTCGGAAAGATCTTCGAAGGGACGGTTCCTCCCCAGTTCGCCAAATATTTTTTCAACCTCCCAGAAGGATCGGTGACAGGTCCTCTGCCTCTCAAGGACGGCGTCCATTATTTCAAGATCGACAAGGTCCAATCCGGAAGGCTTCTCTCCTTTGACGAGGCCAAAAGCGGAATTTCACAGTTCCTCACCTCGCAGCAGAAGCAGGAGAAATACCAGGCCTTCCTGAACTCCCTGCGGGCAAAAACGAAGATTTCGATCGACCAGAAAGGGCTGGGAGAGGTCATGGGAGCGGCGAAGGCGGCATCGACCGGGGCGACCTCCGGAGCCAGATGATTTCCCGAGGATTCCGCCAGGCTCTCATTTCGGGTTTGATCTTCCTGGCACTCCCGGCCTGTCAGGGGAAGCCCCCTTCTTCCGAAGGGGTCGTTGCCACTCTTTCGGGAAAACCCATTTCCTCGGATGACCTTCGGGAATCGGCGCGCTTCATCGGTTTGGAGGCCCTGGCCTCCCGGCCACTCTCCTCCTGGTCCTCCTCTCAGGCGGGTCTCGTCCTGCGCGAAACGGTTTACGACCGTCTTCTCGAGGAGAAAGGGAAGGAAATCGGGGTGGAGGTTTCTCCCGATGAAGTCGCGGCGGAAAAAAAACGTCTCGAGGAGACAGGAGCCCCCTCCCGCTCCCGCTCTCCTTACAGCCCACCGGATTCCTTTATTCGTCGCAAGCTCTTGCTGGAGAAGGTTTCCCGGGAAGTCGCCCCCGCTCCCGATGTGACCCTTCGGGAACTCAAGGACGACTACAAGAGCCATCTGCCCCACTACACCCTCCCGGAGCGGGCGGAGGCAAAAGATATCGTCGTTCGTTCGGAGGACGAAGGGAAGGCGATCCTCTCCGCCCTTGCGGCGGGAAGCTCGTTTTCCGCCCTCGCAAAGGCCAAGTCGCTCTCCCCGGAAGGAAAAAATGGCGGACTCCTGCCCCCCTTCGCCATGGGGGAGATGCCCCCTCCCTTCAATCGGCTCTTCTCGATGAAACCGGGAGAGATCAGCCCCCTGATCGCCTCTCCCTACGGGTATCATATTCTGAAGCTCGTCAGGATGATTCCCGCGCACGTCCGAAAGTTTTCCTCCGTGAAGGGCGCGATCCGGAAGAAGATTGTCGGTCGCGCCAGAAGAAAGGAGCTGGCCGACTGGCTTTCGAAGGAGTTGCACCGCAATCCCCTGGTGATTCTTCCCCGCTACCGCTCCCTCCTCTCCTTCCGGGCGCCCTGACCCCCCACATTCCCCATAGGCCCCGTAGGAATGTCCGCGGCAATCATGTATAATCAGAAAAAAACTTGTTCCTGAACGCTTTTTCGAGGATTCCCTTGGACCAGATCAGCCCGACCAAAGACCGGTTCTCCCCCGTCCGTCTCCTGCCCTTGGCCCTTTCCCTCCTCCTTGTCGCGGCGCCCGGAGTGAAAGAGTCCCCTGCGGCCGACGGGATCCTGATAGACAGCGTCATGGCTGTCGTCAACCATCATCCGATCACCAAGAGCGAGATCGACCGGGAGCTCAAGCCGACCTTCGAGAAAATCCACGCCACCTACCAGGGGAAAGCCTACCGGCAGCTGATCTCCTCCCTCGAATACAATGTCATGATGAAGAAGATCAACGAGAGGCTCGAGCTTGAGGAAGCCGACCGGATGGGGCTCTCCGTCACCGACGACGAAGTGGACCACGCCATCAACGACATCATGCAAAAGAACAACATCACCGCCAAATGGCAGCTCGAAAATGCCCTCGCCTCCCAGGGTCTGACCTTCCGGCAATACCGCCACAAGCTCAAAAAACAGCTGATCGTGATGAAACTCGTCAACCAGGAGGTCCGGTCGACGGTCGTCATCAGCCCGGAAGAGGTCCGGGATTACTTTCTCAAGCATCGCAACGATTACCGCCTTCCCTCCCACGTCACCCTGGCCGACATCTTCCTCTCCTTGCCGGACGGGGCCACCCCTGCCCAGGTGGCCGACATCGAGAAAAAAGGCCAGCATATCCTCCACCAGATCGGGCGCGGGGACGACTTTGAGATGCTCGCAGGCTCCGAATCCCAGGGGCCAAATGCCGAGTCGGGAGGACTGCTGGGGGACCTGACCAAAGATCAGCTCCTACCCGAGCTCATCGGTCCGGCCTTTTCCCTGCCCGTCGGCAAAACCAGCGGACTGATACGAACTTCGCGGGGATTCTACATCATCAAGGTCCTGAAGCGGGAAGACCAACCCTACCAGAAGTTCGACGACATCAAGCAGACCATCCTGAACAAACTGACAAAAAAAACGACGGAAAAACGGATACGGCTCTGGCTCGAGAAACTCCGGGCCCACTCCTATGTCGCCATCTATGCGAAGCGGAACAACGGGACCGGGGTCACCCCGGGGGATATTCTTCCCCGATAGCCTCCCCTCCGGGCTCCTCCGATCCGGAAAGCAGTCTCGCGACAAGCTCGGCTAACGCGGGAATGCCTTCGCCGCTTCGGGCGCTGACGGGAAACAGCCCCAGAATCCCGTCTGCCCTCTCCTCTTCGATCCAACGTCTCCACCCCCGGATGGGCCCCGTCCGGCCATTTCCCGAAAGGGTATCGAGCTTCGTCAGGACCAGGGCGACCGGAAGATTGCGGGAGAGAAACCATCGCGCCGCCTCCTGGTCCGCGGGAAGGAGATCCCGCCGGATATCGATACAAAGAAGAATCGCGGACAGATCTTCGCGGGACTCCACAAGGGCGGTCGAGACATCCTGGGTGGTTTGCCGCATTCCCTGGCTCCGGTTCATGTATCCGTAGCCGGGAAAATCGAGAAAGTAGCCTCCCGAATGGATGCGGTAAAGGTTGGGATAGGTCGTGGCCCCCGGACGCTTTCCCGTCCGGGCGAGGCGGTGGGCCCCCGCAAGGCGGTTGATGAGGGATGACTTCCCGACATTCGAGCGTCCCGCAAAACCGATGATCCCCGGCCCTTCGGGAGGGGGCATCTGGGAAGGCCGGGCCACTGACAGGAGAAACATGGACGACAGATCCGGATCGCCCCCGCTTCTTGCGATGGGTTTCATGTGCGGAACCTCTCTCGATGGAATTGATGGGTCCCTGATATCCGTTGAACAGGGCAAGATCCGACTGCTGGCGTTCGAAGAATCTCCCTTCGAGCCCGCCTTCAGACAGGATATGAAAAACTGGATCTCGGGCCGCATCGGCCAGGAGGACCCCTTCCGTTTCATGCCGGACATGGGCCATCTCCTCGCCCGGACGGAAGTCCGGCTCGGAGAACTCCTTCTCGGAAAAGCCGGAATCTCCTCCGACCTCCTTTGCGCCGTCGGAACCCATGGGGTCACCCTCCGCCATCAACCGAAACCCCATCGACTGACCTTTCTTAGCGAGGCTCCGGAGGTGGACGGGATCTCCTTCCAGCTTGCCGACCCATTCCCCCTGGCCTGTGCCTTCGGGGCTCCGGTCGTCTCCCAGTTCCGGGGGGCGGACCTGGCCGTCGGAGGATGCGGGGCCCCCCTGGCGCCTATCCTTCACCGGGCCGCCTTCACCGCAGCTGAGAACCGGGCCTTTCTGAACATCGGGGGGATCGCCAACATCACCGGCCTCCCCGCTGCCGGAAGCGCCATTCCGGTCAAGGCCTTCGATACCGGACCCGGCAACATGCTTCTCGATCTCGCCGTCCTCGCCCTGACCGACGGGCAGGAGGCGATCGACCGAAACGGAGGACGAGCCAGGCGCGGGAGGGTGATCCGGCCCCTCCTGGAGGACCTTCTCGCCGATCCGTATTTTTTCAGGTCACCCCCCCAAGTCGACGGGCCGGGAAGAGTGGGGGGAGACCCGCCTCGAGGGGC
>DAIBSV010000111.1 GCA_027415455.1 Nitrospirota bacterium
GAGCCCAGGGTTCCCATCTCCTTCTGCTGCCGCAATTTCGCTCTTTCCGAAACCGTTTCCGGGCGGGCTCCGGCCATGCATCCTCCCTCCTCGATCCAGACGAGGTCGGAGGAGTCCCCGTACCCGCGCGCCACCGCCCAGGCGGCGCCCTCTTCCATGACCTTTTCCAGTTCGGGCAGAGAGAGGGCGATGGGGCTTTCTTCGCCGACACCGGCCGGCACCCTCCGGAAAAGTTCGTCCGCAAGGGTCTTCAGGGAGTTCCGGATCCGATCGAGGGTCAGAGTGGTCCGGAGCGTGCGGATGCCGCAGGAGATGTCGAACCCCACCCCTCCGGCCGAAACGATCCCCCCTTTTTCGGGATCGAAGGCCGCCACTCCCCCGATCGGGAACCCGTATCCCCAGTGGGCGTCGGGCATGGTCATGGCCGGACCAAAGAGGCCCGGCAGGCGGGACGTATTGAGAATCTGCTCCAGGACCTTCTCGTCCATCGCCGCGAGAAGGGCTTCCGTGCCGAAAAGAATCACGGAACCTCTTTTTTCTCCAGGGCCGGGCTTTACCGTCCAGCGGGCGTCGTCCAGTTTTTCGAGGAGGGAAAGATCCATCGTCGTCCCCTATACGTCGACGACCAGCCGCGCCTTCCAGAGTCCATTCTCACGCCTGACCGAAAGCCCGGTCAGGGTGGCTCCCTTGACCTCGATTCCCCGGGGATGACGCGCCCGCCACGGTTCGCCCAGGGCCCGGCCTTTCCATTCTCCGTCCTGCCTTTCCAGTTCGAAGCGGCAAAGGATGAACCCCCGGATGGCGGACTCGGACAGGAGAAGGTTGATCCAGGTGGGCAGGGCCAGCTCCATGTCCGCTTCCCGGAAGGAGATGTCGACGGATTGAAGCGGACGTACGGTGGAAAGGTCGGTCTCCAGGGCGAAAGTCGCTTCCGCCATCCGGACGAACGCCTCCTCGGGGGTCTTCCCCGACACCTCGACTCCGATGTCGGCCTCGTGGGGAAAATAGAAACTCCCCTTTTTTTCTGCAAGGTGCGTCCTCTCAGGGAAGGAAAGAGGCTTCCCCGGGAGGTTCCGCTTCTCCATGGTCCGCCTTCCGGGTGATCCTTCTGGCCTGGGGTCCTTCGGCGCCTTCGGCAACGAGGAAGCGCAGGCGGTCACCGATGTCGAGCCGCTCGAAGGACGGATGGGCGCAGTTGTCCCGGTTGAAGTAGATTTCGCGTCCGTCCTCCGACGCGATGAATCCGAACCCCTCCTCCGGAAAGATCCGGACGATGTGGCCCCGGACTTCCTCCTCGTGAAGCTTGGTTGTCCCGCGCTCCTTCCGCTCCCGGTCTTCGAGGCGCCGCCTCGCCGCGTCGAAGGCGTCGCGCAGCGCCACGTAGACATCGGGATCCCGTTCCCGGGAGACGGCGATTTCGCCTCCCGGAACGGTGATCCCGATGCGGACCGTGTAGAGATCTCCCTGGCGGGAATGCTTCTGGAGGCGCTCGATCACCACCCGCCCTCCGACGATATGGGGGTGATAACGGGACAGTCCCGCCATCTTCTCCCGGATTCGCTCCTCCAGGGCGGGGGAGGGGTCCATTCCAGAAAATGTGATTCTGGGAGGAATGTCCATGCGCGTCTCCTCGGAATGAATCTCTTGTGATGTTTCCGACATCCTATTGGAGAAATATCATAGTTTGGGGAGAAAACAAGGGAGGCTGCTTTTCAATATGAACGGCGGGTGAAAAAACGGTCAAGAAAAACCGGAATACTCCTGTCTTAGGAAGATTGTGATCTATAAATTGCCATGATTAAAAAATAATTTTTTTAATCATGGCAATGCTCCACGGTGGAAAACCTGTGGAGAATATTGTGGAGGAGCTCTTCTAAGTGAGCAGGAAAGTGAGGGGACGGACGTTTTGCCCATAAATTGGCCAGAGCCGGAATGCTCGAAAGAGATCCTCCGACTGGCTCCGAAGGTCATTCCCGGATCGAAAAGCGCGCATTTTTTCCCCTTGAACTGACCCGGATGAAACGGGGATGATAAGAAGATCTGTCGAATATGCCGAAACCATGGATGGAAAGAAAGGATTGACGTGCGGGCCTTGCGGAGAATGGTGCTGGGGACGGGATCGGGGGTGGGCAAATCCCTGACGGTGGCGGGAATATGTCGGGCGGCCGCCCGGATGGGTCTTCGGGTCAAACCCTTCAAGTCCCAGAACATGTCGAACAATTCCTGCGCCCTTCCGGAAGGGGGGGAGATTGCAAGAGCCCAGGTGCTCCAGGCCCGGGCCGCCCGCGTGCCTCCCGAGGCGGCCATGAATCCCGTCCTTTTGAAGCCCATGGGAGAGGGGCGAAGCCAGGTGATCTTCATGGGGCGTCCCCTCGGGATCTTCTCGATCGCGGAATACCGGGATCTCAAGAAAGAGCTTTTCCCGAAGGTCTGCGGGATCTTCGAAGAGCTGGCCTCGGACTGCGACCTGGTGGTTCTCGAGGGGGCGGGGTCTCCGGCCGAGATCAACCTGCTGGACGAGGATATCGCCAATACCCGGATGGCCCGGGCCGTGGACGCCCCCGCTCTTCTCCTGGGAGACATCGAGCAGGGAGGGGTTTTCGCCTCCCTCTTCGGAACCCTCGCCCTTCTTCCGGATCCGGACAGGGAGATGATCCGGTGGCTGGCCATCAACAAGTTCCGGGGCGACGCCTCCCTGCTCGAGAAAGGTCTCTCCGGTATCACCGCCCGGACGGGGGTTCCCTTCCTGGGGGTCATGAACCACCTGGGCTCTCTCGCGCTCCCCGACGAAGACTCATTCCGGACCCGACCCGTACCCGGGACCTCTTCCGGACCGGCCCCCCTCCGGATCGCCGTTCTCTCATGGCCCCATCTCTCCAACCGCTCCGACATCGACCCCTTCCTGAACGATCGGGGGGTGGAAATTCTCCTTCTGCCCCTTTCGGCCCCGCCTCCCGGCCCGGTCGACGCCGTCCTCCTTCCCGGAACCCGGCGCACGATGGAGGATCTCTCCCGATTCTTCGATTCACCCCTCTATCCCTGGTTCGCGCGCCACTGCCGGTCCGGGGGTGCGGTGGCCGGAATTTGCGGCGGCTATCAGATGATGGGGCGGGAGATCCTGGACCCCGACGGGGTGGAGTCGGCCCGGCCCCGGATGCCGGGTCTCGGCCTTCTTCCCGTGACGGTCCGCTTCCATGGAGACAAGATCGCCCGTCCCGTGATGGCGCGGATCGACCGATCTCCTTTCCCCGGGGGAGAGGATCTTGTGGGAGCGCTTCTGGAAGGCTACGAGATCCGCCAGGGGCGCCAGACGGTCGACGCCGATCCGGGCCCCCTTCTTCAGCTTTACGATCCCTCGGGCCGGGAACTCGGGGCGGAAGGAGCCCGATCGGAAGACGGCCTGTGCCGCTTCGGTTCTCCCGTGCACGGGCTTTTCGAAAGCAACCTTTTCCGGCGAACTTTCTACGCTGCCCTTCGGTCGGGAGGGATCCCGGAGGAGGATCTTTCCGACACGGCGTCCCTTCTGGAGGCCGAGATCGACCGGCTCGCGGACGAGGTTTCCGCCTCCCTGGATCTTGCGGCCTTCCTGTCGGATGACCGGGCCGGCGTTCCAAAGAGTGAGGACCGGACCGCCCATGCTCCATGATCTTCTCCGCCACGCACCGGTGGCCCTGACGGGCCTTCTGGTGGACATGGCGACCGGGGAACGCCTCATCTTCCTGCATCCCGTTCCGCTCATGGGACGGATGACGGCAGGGCTCGAAAGAATGATTCGGGCCCGGGTTTCCTCACCCAAAGGCTTGCGGGGAGCGGGCCTCACACTGCCGCTTCTGGTGTGCGGGATTTTCGGCCTCGGATCCTGGGGGCTCCTCCTTCTGGCCGAAAAGGCCGGAGGACCTCTCCTCCGGGAGGCGCTCGCGGTCTTCTGGGCGGCCCAGCTCCTGGCGTCCCGGAGTCTCCACGACCACGTCCGCGCGGTCCTGACGCATCTTTTGGCCGATGACCTTCCCGGAGCGCGGACGGCGCTGTCCCGGATCGTGGGCCGGGACACAATGGATCTTGGAGAGGACGGGATCGCCCGGGGAGCTCTCGAGAGCCTCTGGGAAAACACCAACGATGCCCTGGTGGCCCCCCTTTTCTACCTGCTTCTGGGAGGAGTCCCCGCCCTCATGGTCTACAAGGCCGCAAGCACCCTGGATTCCATGGTGGGCTACAAAAACGCGCGCTACCGGGATCTGGGGTGGGCCAGCGCCCGGACCGACGATCTCCTGGCCTTTCTCCCGGCCCGGATCACCTTTTTCCTCATGTTCCTCTTTCTTCTTCCCTTCGTTCCGCCCGCCAGGGAGGGGCAGGGCCGCATCGGAGGGGCGGACTCCGTCCTCTCCACCGCCCTCCGCTTCCGGCGGGCCCACCCGAGCCCCAACAGCGGGTACCCTATCGCCGCCTTTTCCGCGCTTCGGGGCATTCGGCTGGGAGGGGGGGCCTTCTATTTCGGTCGCTGGGTGGAGAAGCCCTTCATCGGAACCGGGTCCGATCCCGATCGTGAAGATCTCGCCGCAGGGCTGGCCCTGTACCGCATGTTCGTCTTCTCCCTGGCGGTCCTCCTCGCCGTCCTGACCTTTCTTGAAAAGGTTCCGGCATGAACCGGGGCATTCCGGAGCCGTCGGGCTGGGACCACGGAGGCCCCGCGCCGGGTGAGCGCGGACCCATTCTCCTCGACGCCAGCACGACCGTGAATCCCTTTCCTTCCCCGGAGATCCTGGCCCTTCTGAAGCACGAGCTCGGGAAGGCCCGCCGATATCCGGATCCCTGGGCGGAGGGGTGCCGGGAGGCGATCGCCGTTCGGCACCGCCTCCCGGCCGACCGGATCGTCACGGGAGGGGGCGCCACCCTTCTCCTTTACCAATTTCTCGGGACGGAACCCGTCCGGCGCCTCATTCTCCCGGAACCGGTCTTTTCCGAATTCGGCCGGGCGGCCGAAAAGGCCGGGATCCCCGTCCTCCGGATCCCCCCCGCCCTGGATCTTCCCTTCTCCGGCGGAGGCGCCCTCCGGTGGGGGATCGATCTCGAGGGCGCGTGGCCGCGATTTTTGCCCGGGGATCTGATGGTCCTCGTCAATCCCGTGAATCCGACGGGGCAGGAGTTCCCCGCCTCGAGGCTCCGGACCCTGGCCCGCCGCCTCGGGGAGGCGGGAGGGACCCTTCTGGTGGACGAGTCCTTCCAGGACTTCGTCGACAACCGCTCCTCCCTGTTGTCCTGGGCCGGAGAAGGAGGCCTTCTCGTCCTGCGCTCCCTGACCAAGATCGTCGGACTGCCCGGGATCCGGGCGGGATTCCTGGCCGGCCCGGAGGAGATGGCGGGGCGTCTTCGGACGCGGATGGGTCCCTGGGCGACCGGCCATCTGGAAGAGGTCGTGGTCCGGTGGGCGATGGAGCGTCGGGCGGCCTCCGGGTTCGGATGGGACCCCCGGTTCCGGGAGAGTCTTCTCGAAGGACTGGACCGCCTGAAAATCCCCTGGGTTCTCGGCGAGGGACCGATGGTTCTGGCCGGTCCCGGCTGGAGCGATTCGGAGGGGAGGACGTTTCGGACCCGGCTGGCCAGTCGGGGAATCCGGATCAGGCTGGCCGAAGGTTTCGGACCGCCGGAGGGGGCCCGTCTTCTCCGGATCGGCGGAGAGGCCTTTTCCGATCCCGACAGATTCCTTGAGATTCTTTTGCCGGCCGTCTCCCGCCCCTGAGAGAGATTTTCTTCTTTAACCTCCTGTTATTCAAAAAAATTAAAAACTCTTGAAAACTGCTGTGGAATGGATCAATATAAAAAGAAGACGGCGAAACTTCGTAAAAAGCCGTTTGGTCCATGAACCATCAGCTTCAGGAGGAGGACATGGAAGAAGGAAAGTATCAGAAGCTTCTCACCGTCCGAGAGGTCGCCGAAGTCCTGGGGGTCTCCCAGGTGACGATCCGGACATGGGACCGCATGGGGAAGATCCGGA
>DAIBSV010000112.1 GCA_027415455.1 Nitrospirota bacterium
TACGACAACGAATGGGGCTATTCCTGCCGCGTCTGCTTGCTTCCGTTTCCCTCTCCGTTTACCATCATCCCAAGCCCTCCTGATCTGTTGCGGTTTTCACCTGACTGGTGAGATTATATCTCACAGAAAATCAAACAGTAAAGAGGGTTTATTTGTTTTTTTAGTCTTCTATCGCGGAATCAGGGCCTGATATCAAAGGCCAAGACCGTCCAGTCCCGGATGGTCCAAGGGTCTCGGCCCCTGGGGCCATCGGAATTTCCGCTCCTCCTCGCGGATCGGAAGATCGTTGATGCTGGCAAGCCTTCGGGCCATCAGGCCGTTTGGGGCGAATTCCCAGTTCTCGTTTCCGTAGGACCGGAACCAGTGCCCCGAATCGTCGCGCCATTCGTAGGCGAAGCGAACGGCGATTCTCGATCCTTCGAAGGCCCACAGTTCCTTGATCAGACGGTAGTCGAGCTCCCTTTTCCATTTCCGGGTCAGAAACGCAATGATTTCGTCCCGCCCGCGGATGAATTCGGAGCGGTTTCGCCACAGGCTGTCGATGGTATAGGCCATGGACACCTTCTCCGGATTCCGGGAGTTCCAGCCATCCTCGGCCATCCGGACCTTCTGGAGGGCGGCCTCCCGGGTAAAGGGCGGAAAGGGGGGACGGGATTCCTTTCTGATGCGGTCCTCATGATTTCTCGTGAGGTCTTCCAGGGAGATCCGGCCCTCGTCGAAGTCGATCAGGTCGCAGGGATTGACCGATCCCAGGAGCGGAGGGCCGAGGACTTTTGCGGGTCCAGGGTAAAATTGTGTTCTCAGGGAGATCCTTTCGGAGGTCGGAGCCGAAAGAGAGGTCGCGTTCGCCTCGGACCAGGCCCGGATTTCTTCCTGGGACCGGGGTTCTGCCATCCGTTGAACCCACGTCCCGACGGCCTCGTCGTCCGAAGAGGAAAGAATGGCCTCCCGGAGCTCCTCCGGATCGATTCCGGCGAACAGAAGGAAGCGACCGTCAAAGGTTCTGTCGGTTTTTGCGAGGAGATTCGGATGGTAGTCCTCCGGAAGGATCCCCCGGGCATGAAGACGGACCTTGTCGATCAGGCGGGGGAGAAATGCATATCCCGCCAGAGTCTCTCTGGGTGAGCGCAACATGGTTTTGGGATCGAATCTATCGTCCATTGAGCCTCCTTAATTGTATTGGCCTTTTCTTTCGGAAAAAAGAGCCGAATGCGCCTCCTGCCAGAACCAGGACCGAGAACGTGAGTCCGGAGAAAAGATTCCCGGACCGGTCGGAGATCGCCCCTCCCATTGAGGGGCCGACGAATTGCCCCAAGCCGAAGACCCCCGCGAAAAACGCGATCGACAGCTCCCTACGAAAATCCGAGAAGGAGCCAGAAGAGAAAAGAGGCCGCCGCAATGGCCAGCACGACCGGGGTGAAGAGCGCAACCACCCGGGCCTCCAGGCGCTGGACCGGATGCGGCGATCGTCGGCGATGTGCATGTCCCCGTCGAGGGGGACGTTGAAGTCGGCCCTCAGGAAGACGCGCTTGTTGCGAACATCGATCTGGTCAACGCACTGTTTCAATCGCTCCACCCTTCCTCATCCATGGTCAGATTGTTGAAAACACCCTTCTTAACCCTTCGTCAGCCAAAAAAGGTGCAGAGATAGGTGACCAGATCGCAGACGCGGCAGGAATAGCCCCATTCGTTGTCGTACCAGGCCAGGGTCTTGACCATCCGCTCCTTGACCACCCGGGTGGAGAGGGCGTCCACGATGGCCGAGTGGGGATTTCCCCGGTAGTCGATCGAGACGAGGGGCAGGTTCGAATAGGCCAGGATTCCCTTGAGCGGACCGTTGGCCGCCTCCTCCAAAACCCGGTTTACCTCAGAAACGGTCGTCGGGACCCGGACCTCGCAGGTCAGGTCGTTGAGGGAGACGTCCGGAGTCGGCACCCGAATGGAGGTGCCGTCGAGCCGGCCTTCCATCTCCGGAATGACGAGCCCGATCGCCCGGGCCGCCCCCGTTGTGGTGGGGATCATCGAGACCCCGGCCGCGCGGGCCCGCCGAAGATCCTTGTGGGGGAGGTCCAGAAGCCGCTGGTCGTTGGTGTAGGAGTGGACCGTGGTCATGAAGCCACGCTCGATCCCGAAGGCTTCGTGAAGAACCTTCACCACGGGAGCCAGACAGTTGGAGGTGCAGGAGGCGTTCGACACGATGTTGTGGACCTGGGGATCATAAAGCCTTTCGTTCACCCCCATGACCAGGGTGCAATCCGCCCCCTGGGCCGGTGCGGTGATCAGAACCTTCTTCGCCCCGTGCTTCAGATGTCCCGAGGCGCTTTCCCGGTCCTCGAAGCGGCCGGTCGACTCGATGACCAAATCGACATGGAGATCCTCCCAGGGGATCTTCGAAGGATGGTTCTCCTTGAAGACCCGGATGGGTCGCCCATCCACCACGATCGACTCCCCCTCGACCGCCACATGCTGCTTCATCGCTCCGTGAACGGAGTCGTATTTCAAAAGATGGGCGAGATGTTCCGGGTCGGTCAGGTCGTTGACCGCGACCACCTCGATGTTGCCCGACGCGCAGGTCGGACACCGTTCCAGCATCGCCCGGTAGGTCAGCCGGCCGATCCGTCCGAAACCGTTGATTCCGATACGAACTCCCATCGTTCACCCTATCCCTTCGCTATTTTTGTTTTCGCTCCGGAGTCTCTCCCCCGGGATGACTGTCTTCTGACCACGATTATGCGTTTTTTTTCTCCCTCATTCAAGGAGAAGGAGCTTGCAGAAGCATTCGAGGCGACCCATAATTGACGGAAATCCCGTTCATGTCGAGAGGTCAGAAGCATGGTCGTTCCAACCCCGAAAACCTTGTTCGTCGTTCCTCTGGTTCTGGCGACAACCCTACTTGGAGCCGGGCAAGACCTCACTCCTCCGGAGACCTGGGCCGCCGGGGACAAGGAGGCCGCCCTGATCGCCTGGGGCCATACCATCGCCATGCAGGGGAACGGACTCCCGGGAAACACCGCGTGTGCGGAATGCCACCGGATCAACGGGGGAGGAATGCCCTCCGTGGGCATTCCCCGGATTGCCGGACAGACCGAAACCTACATCTACCGGGAAATCCGGGGCGTCCAGAAAGGCACCCGCTATTCCCCCTACATGGACGGGATCGTCCAGAATCTGTCCCGCAAGGACATACGGTCGGTCGCGCTCTACTATTCGACCGTCCGCACTCCGAAGCTCCACGATCCTGCCGAATTCGACCCGTCCCTCCGGGAGCTCGGACGCCGGATCGCCCGCCGGGGACTCTGGGACCGGAACATTCCCGCCTGCATCCTCTGCCATGGCCAGAATGGTCGGGGAATCCCCCCGAACTTTCCCTATATCGCAGGGCAGAGCAAGAGCTATCTCATGGGCCAGCTGCTGTCTTTCGCGATCGTCAAGAGAAAGGACGATCCCGAAGGCCTGATGCGGGGCATCGCCTCAAAGCTCACAAACCGCGAGATCAAGGCGGTGGCCCAGTACTTCGCCAGCCTCGAACCGCCCGTCTACGGAAAAATCCCCGAAAAAAACAGGCCGGACCGCCTCCGGCTCATTCCTGACAAGGAGACCCCGAACCGATGACCCCACGACGCCTCGTCCTTCTCCTCCTTCCCCTGATCGCCGGATTCCTGTTCGATCCCCTCCCGACCGGCGCGTCGGGGAACAAAAACTTTCAGTTTTTCGCCCCTCCCGCAGAAGGAACGCTTCCCAACGGACCTCTCGGACGGCTCATTCGACAGGGAGAGCTCATCTTCATCCATACCGGCCAGTACGCCCCCCGGTACGTCGGAAACGACCTCACCTGCGAAAGCTGCCATCTCGACCGGGGAATCAAGCCCTACTCCGCCCCACTCTGGGGGGCCTATGGCACCTATCCGCGCTACCGGAGCAAGAACCATCAGGTCAACACCCTCGAAGAGCGCATCCAGGGCTGCTTCCGCTTCTCCCTCAACGGCACCCCTCCCCCGGTGGACGGCAAGACGATGAAGGCCCTTATCGCTTATGCCTTCTGGATCTCCCGGGGCGCACCCGTGGGCCTCTACCTCAAGGGTCAGGGAATCGTCCGGATGTCCAAGCCGACTTCCCCCCCGAGCCCCGATCGCGGAAAAGCGATCTTCGAGGGCCGCTGCTCTCTTTGCCATGGCCTGGACGGCCAGGGGACGCAGTCCGACAACGGTCAGGTCGCCTTTCCTCCCGTCTGGGGTCCCCGCTCCTTCAACAAGGGGGCGGGTTTTTACAATGTGCGGGAGCTGGCTGGATTCCTGAAGATGAACATGCCTCTCTCGAAAGGAAAATCCCTGTCCGATCAGCAGGCCTGGGACGTGGCGGCGTATATCCACAGCCAGCCCCGCCCAGAGGATCCTCGAAAAGCCGGGAAGGGAACCTGACTCAGAGGCCCGCGGCCTTGCGGGCCTTCAGATCCTCGTCAAAGTTGTCGAAGGGCTTGAGGTAGTTCTCGAGGAAGAGTCGCTCCTTGGCCGACATCCGGTCCCGGACCCCCAAGTACCATCTGCCGACGAAATAGATGTACTTGTCTTTTTCCCCGAGCTGAGAGGGAATGGAGACTCCGGCCTTGCCTAAAGCGACTGGACGACTCCCTCCTCCGGCAGGCCCCTTTCCGAATGCGAAGGCCATAAGAAACAGGAGAAGGGCGATCACGGCCGCCCCTCCCCCGATGAGCCCCCACTCCCTCCTGGAGGGCTTCAGGGACTGGGCCAAGGCTTCATAGGCGCGGCGGTTCCGGTCGTCGATCTCCCGGAACTCCTCCCGGATGGTCTCCATCAGTCGGTCGCTTTTCTCGGACAGACGTCCGATCTCGCTTCTAACGGGACCCAAGACCACATCGGAGGCGGAAAGGTCCTCCGCCAGGGCCCGGACGAGGCACTCCTCCCGGCTGAGACCAAGGGACCTGGCTTTTTCGGAAAGGGTCCGGTCGAGAGATTCTGGAAGTTTGACGGTGAGTAAACGGTCTCCTCCGGTTGCCGAAGGAGAGGAGATTTCCGGATCCCGATCCATGGGAGCCTCCTGCATGAAAGCCGACAGGGTTCGCCTCAGTTTCAGAAATAGGGAAACAGCGATTATCTTAACACGATTTGCCGCCCCCCTCGAAGATTTCGGCTAGGGGGCCCCATTCAGGTTGTACAGGCCGGCATCGGGAAGAGGCGTTCCCGTCGTCGCCTCCGTCAGGGGTTCTTCCCCCTTCTTGTACTCCTCCACGACGAACTTCTGGGCCGTGAGAGGAACACGAAGCCCGGTGTCGGGATCGATCCGGACATCGACGATGTCATCGGGAATCCGGAAGGTCTGATTTGGCGGAAAATAGGGAAGCGACCCTCGCATCACATCCATCCAGATAGGAAGGGCTGCCCGGGCCCCGAACTCTCCGTGTCCCATCGACCGGTGGTCGTCCATGCCGACATAGACCCCCACCACAAGTCCCGGAGAAAACCCGATAAACCAGGCGTCCCTGAAATTGTTCGTCGTTCCTGTCTTTCCGGCAAGAAGAACACCGAGGGAGAGTGCGTCCTTCCCTGTTCCCTCCCGGATCACGCTCTGCATCATCGAGGTCAGGAGATAGGCATAGGCCGGGTCGTAAACGGGGTGCGGATCTGGAAGGAACCGGAAAATCGTCGTCTTGTGATAATCGAAGACCCGGTCCACCGCATGGAGGGGCTCCCGGACCCCTTCATTGGCGATGACGGAATAGGCTCCCGTAATTTCGATGGGACGGAGCGTGGCCGAACCCAGGGCCAGGGTGAGGTCGTGGGGAAGGGGAGTGGTGATCCCGAGCCTTCGGGCCAAATCGATGACAGGGCCCACACCGACCTTTCGCACCAGGCGGATGGTTGCCAGGTTGATCGATTCCGCAAGGGCCTTTCTCATGGGAACCGGACCCAGGAAGTTCCGCTCGAAGTCCTTC
>DAIBSV010000113.1 GCA_027415455.1 Nitrospirota bacterium
GGTTCCGATGGAAAGGTCCCAGACGTTCTCCGGCTGAACCCCTCCGACCAGTTGTCCCGGAGAAAATCCTTTGTAGTCGAAGATCGCGGGGGGGTGCAAAGGACTCCCCACCGGTGACATAGAACTTCCAGTTGTCGGTTGGATAATAATTGAGTCCGGCATGGGGCATGGGGATCAGCATCGAGCCCCCATTACTCACGCCGGCCCCTCCTCCCGTATAGTTCCCGGGAACCTGGTCGTTAAAGTATTGTGCAACGCTCGCCACCCGGAAGCCGACATTTAAAAGGACCTGCTGGACCGGACGGTAATGGTCTTCGAGATATCCCGTTATTGTCGTCTGGGAGTAGATCGCATCGGCCGTTCCGCCGACGATGTTGTCCGACTGAAGGGGATCGATGAAGTAATGGTAAGTCGCATATTGCCCCTTCATCCCAAGATACAGGTTGTCTCCTTTGAACAGATTGAACTTGACCTCCGCAATGTCTCCAGCCTTGTATCCTTCCGCCTGATAGTAGTTCTGGAGGAACTGGTAGCCGAGCTGTCCGCTCATGTTGGGGTTGATGGTCTGAAATGTGGAGCCTGGGGCAAACTGGTTCGACGTGCAGGACACTCCGTTACAGGAACCGAATCCCGCCGGCATGCTCGTATTCCCGTAAGGCTCCACGACGGCATAGAGCGAATTCTTGATCCTGATGGACGACGTGATCTGGTCCTTGACACCCAGGTCGAGCATGAACCGGCCATATTCCCAGTTCTTGAAGAACGGCGAATTCGGAGTATTTCCGGGATTTGCCGGATTGCTGTAACTCGGCCCTCCGTTGTTCGTCGGCCCGTAGGTATTGTAGTTTGACAGAGACATCGAAGCCCCGCGGTCATAGGACTTGTAGTTGGCCGTCCCGATGAAGTAGATTTTTCCTCCCGTCAGATACTTGGTGATGTTTCCGTAGTACTGGTATTGGGTCAGATTCGTGAACTGCTGAAACCCGTCGTTGTGAATGATGGTGAAGTCGTTGTAGCCCCCGACATTCGCTGTCGGGCTGATCCCGGAGTTGTTGACGTAGCTTGTATAGTAGAGCCCGTAGGATCCACCGCCGGAATTGATCGTCTGGAAGGGATCCTGGCTCGGATCCACCAACTTGAAGTTGACGGAACATCCGGCCGCGTAATTACCGGTTTCCCGGGATGTGGTGACCCCCCGGTTGACGGTGGCGGATTTGACATCGGAATTCATGATGCCAAGATCGTAAACCTCACCGCCGTCAGCCTCGACGTTCATCGGAACCCCTTCGACCGACATTTCGATGCCGGCGTTCCCGTTGGGATTGGTGTTGGCTCCTCCGACCGTGTAGCCGCGGCAGGACATGTAATTCATTCCCCCGGTCAGACCCTGGTTCCCGGAACGGGAGAAGAATTCGATCCCGGGTGTATTCTGCATGAGGGTATAGGTCGCGCCCGTCGTCAGGTTCTGCTGAAACTTCTTCTGATCGACGATCGAAATGGCCCCCGTCGTGTTCCGGATTTTCTTGTCGCTGGTCGCCTCGATATTGGCCTGAGCCATGCTGTTGACCCGAAGGCGGATGGCTTCGGAGACCTTCCCGTTCACGGCGATTTCCCGGGAAAAGGGGAGATATCCCTTTCGGCTTGCCTGGACGATATACCGTCCCTGCGGGATGTTCTTGAGGCTGAAGATCCCCGTATTGTCCGAGGTCACCTGATAGACTTCCTTTGTCCGGACATTCTTGACAGCGATCTTGGCGGACAAAGGACGCTTATGCTCCCCCTGCCCCTCATAGACTGAACCTAAAATCTCCGAGGTCCCCCGGGTCAGCGGATTGACCGCAAAGTCCATCTCTCCGACAGTTCCCCCCTTCAGGAATCCTTCCTTCCGCTGAACCGAAAAGCTGCCGCCTCCCACCAGGATTTTGTAATCGCCTGCAGAAAGGCCGGAAAAAATATACGACCCCTGGGAGGTGGTCGTACTCTCGATGATCGCACCGGTCTTGACGTCGGTCAGAACGACCGGAACATTCGGGAGAGGCGTCTTGTCCTTGGCCGAGCGAACGGTCCCATACAGGACGGACGGAGCTTCACCCACATTTCCGGGAACGGAGGGAGCCGATGAAGCGAATGAGTCCGGTGAAGTGGCCGCAAGAGCAGTCCGCTCGAAGGGCCAGAAGGCCATTCCGGCCACCGCAAGGCCGGCGACAAACTTTTGAAATCGGATTTCCATTCTTAGTCCTTTCTTTCGGATTTACATAGATGACCGGGACGGATTGCAATAAGGCTGGAATCAAACTTTCCGGAATAAGGGATTTCGATCATGGAAGGCCCAGCAACCTATGCTGTCATTCATAAATGAATTCAATATTAAGCAAATATGACAAAAACCGACTCGAAATATGTCAATACGGTAAATTTCTGGTTAATTCCGTGATCAGGGAGAGGGTCTGATATCGATCAGAGGAGTGCTCAACCGTGATCTTCCCCAGATGAAGTCGCGTGTCTTGAAGAGTGAGCACGATTTCTGAGGCCCGGTCATGGAGAAACGAAGGATTTTCCCTAGAGGAGGGTTCCCCCCCGGAAGAGTGGGGTTAGACCGATCCGTCGATCTTTCCCAAGTTCTTTCCGGAAGGAGATGATCACCTCTCCTGTTTCTCGGACAGATCTCTGAGACGATCGGAAATCCGCCAACATCAGGAAGCACTCCCTTCCCCCAAAAGACCCGACATCATCTGTTTCCAGGGGAAGGTGAAATTCGTGCGGATATCTTTGGTGGCGGTGATGAGCCTTCCTGAACTGTCGTAGAAAATTCTCTCTTTGAAAAAGCTTTTTGGGAGTTTTCCGATTCAAACGCAAAAAGGGATCTGCTATCACCATTCATTCCGTGTTTTCTGTGATTTCCGTCCTGTCGCCAAAAATAAAAAAAATCAATAATTTAAAATTTGGATGAAGTCATTTATCCTGAAAACGAGATCGGAAAGGATTGGATCCTCCGGACGTTTTTTCCGACTCATCCCCGGCATTTCCGGCCGAAACAGGAAAAGGGCCCAACACATGGAAGCCGTATCGCCCGGCTCCTGGGCCCGACGATCAGGAGGGTCGGATGCACATGACCAAGCGTCTCCCCCCTTCCATCCGGAAGGGACTGCCCCGTTTCGCCCCCTGGCTCTGGTCCGGACGGGCACTGGCCTTTTTCCTGTTTTTTCTGACGGCCCTCATTGTCCTTTCCTACGGAGGAGCCCTCCTTGAATTTTTCTCCTACCTTCATGACGAGCGCCGGGTCCAGACCCTTTCCCGCGAAGCACGCCTCCTCGAGCGGATCGACATGGACATCGGACGAGTCCGCCTTGCCCACGATGCCTATCTGGTCTCGGGCAAGACATCCTATCTGGTGGCCTACACCACGGGGATCGAGACCCTGTTCCAGAACATGCGGCAGCTCAAAAGGGTCCGAAGAAGGACAGAAGAATCCGGATTGGACCTGACCCTCCGGACAGCCACCACAGGATTAGATCCCTTGCTTCTCTCCCAGGCCCGCGATCTGGAACGCCGGGGCCTAATGGAAACCCGGACGCACTTTCTGAAAGAGGACCTCATTGCCCGGCTTCTTCCCGTCCAGAAGTCCCTGGCCAGGGTTCGACTTCATCTGAGAAGAGAGGAGGGAACACGGAGACGGTCGGCGCGCCTTCATCTCCTGGGAACGTCGACGCTGTTCGGATTCTCCTTCCTCCTGTTCTCGACATTTCTGGGCGTGACCGCCGGGCGCATCACCCGGGATATCGCGAGCGTCGGCCATCTTATCTCCTCCCTCTACCACGACTCGCGTTACGACCCCTTGACCGGCTTGCCGAACCGCTCCTCCATCCTGGACACTCTCGATCGCCTCGTGTCCTCCTCCCCGAAAAAGGATGCTGGCTTGGCCTTGCTCTTTATCGATCTGGATGGATTCAAGAGGGTCAACGACAGCCTGGGCCATGACAAAGGGGACCTGGCGCTTGTAGCCGTTGCGAGGCGATTCAAGCGGGTGATTCCCGAAGACGACATTCTTGCGCGGGTGGGAGGGGACGAATTCCTCCTCCTGATCCTCTTCGGACAGGATTGCCACATTCCCGGGAAGGTGGCAACCCGGCTGATCGGGACCCTGTCCGACCCCCTCGACATCGAGGGGATGCCGGCCATTCTCGGCGCCAGCATCGGCATCGCATTCTTTCCCTCCGACGGAAAGACGTCGGAGACACTCATCAAGAATGCCGACGAGGCGATGTACCGGGCCAAGACGGCGGGCGGCAACCGTTTCCGATTCGCCGGGGGACCGGAGCCTCCATCATCCAAGTCACCTTCATCCTTATCCAATGCGTGAGACTAGCCCCAGTGCTTCTCCCCCTGTCGCCATATCAGAATAAAGATTGTCCCAAAAGAATCCCTCGGGCTCTTTGTCGAAGAAGCGACTTTCCAAAAAAGGAGTGAGGGCATGCCGAATCAACGTCCAGGATGGTTCCAGAATCCAACCTCCGATTTCGGCCCCGGCGAGCCAATCCTTTCCTGAAGAAAGCACAACACGAAAAGGCTTGGCCGCGCTCATCTACCAGCGCTCGAGATACCACCCTCTCACCAGAAGATACTTTCGGGCAGGCGCCTCACCAGACACGGGGACCCACCCCTTCACCTCCCCCAGGACAGTGACAAGATCCCCCGGGACGATCGGGGAGGTCTTCCGCTCAAATCCTTCAACGGAGATCCGTCTGTGTTTCGGCTCCCCATTTAAGGATGACCCGGCAAGCCTGAGAGTGGACACAGTGAGAAAGAAGGCTTCTCTTCCTGCAAAGCGGACCTTCCCGGGGACGGCACTCCCGGGGCCCTTCCCGGTCAGCGGGAGCGCCCCGACGAGAAACAGGCATCCTCCGGACGCCGGGTATCTTTTCAGGATCCGCCCTCCCAGGAGAACCAGCTGTCCAGGCACGGGCGTCCTCCCGGACCGGAGCAGGGCAGGTGGAAGCCGCATTCCGGGAGAGGCGAGAACAGTCCTCTCTTCCGGGAATTCTTCGGTACATCCCGAAATCCCCGACAAAAACACGAGCAGAACCCAGAACATACGGCGGATGAAGCGCATTTTACACGGAGGCATGGCGACCTTCCCTCCCTTTTACAGCCCGCCTTCCATTTCCGGAATCTTCCTGAGCATTTTCGGGACGACTCCGAAAAAAGAAGAGGTCTTCTCATAAACGATAACGTCCCCTCCCCGTTCCTCCGGAAAGAAAATCCGAAATCCGGGACAGCAGCGCACACAGACCACACCAGAAAGAGCGCATCGGGCTCTCCTTTCTCGAAGACCAGGGGGATCCGAATGTCTCCCTGTCCTCATTCTGCCGGAACGGTGTTCCGGAACGGTGAAGAAACCGTGACCGCTCGCGAACGTCTGCAAACGAAAAAGGCCCGGCAGGGAATCCCCTGCCGGGCCTTTCGATCCGTAGTTCCGTGACGATTCTAGAAGGTGATGGTCGCCCCTCCGAAGACGTTGATGGGTTCGCCAGGGTAGACCATGAGGACGTTGGCGTTGTTCGCCCCCGTCACGAGGCCGGCCGGCTCGTAATAGTTGGTGTTCAGGAGGTTGAAGGCGTCATTCAGGTGCCTTTCGGTGCGACCGGATCCGCGATTCCCGGACCCAGCGGGACGGCCTTCCAGCCGGGCGGCCCGGATTACGGAGGCCTTGTCAATGGCGGAACGTCGAGTGCAATAGCCGTCGCGAATCCCTTCAATTTTGCCTACATCCAGGGACAGGGATACAAGGTGGGGGACATCGCCGAGGCCGCGATCCAGGCCGGAAAGGGAAACAAGGTCCACCTGGGGATGCGGCTTTCCTATAACAATACCCTCTACGGAAATGAGCCGATCGGAACCGTCAACATGACCGGAAACGCTGGCGGGTCAAATATGCTG
>DAIBSV010000114.1 GCA_027415455.1 Nitrospirota bacterium
CGACCTTTGCCATGACTTTAAGCTCAAATTTCAGGAAAACATCCTGGGCCGGCTTTCCGGGCTCCGCAAACTCTGGAAGGGAAAAGGAGTCTCCTGGGGGCGGGTGTCATCGGGGTTGAAGGACATTTTTCCTCAAGAGATCCAGTCTACCTTGTCGACCCGCACGGGAGAGAAGTTGCCAGAGGAATCGCCCGTACGGGATCGTCTGAGTGGAGGGATGGAATGCAGGGAGTCCTCGTCCATCGAAATGATCTCGTAGTGACTGCTCAAAACACCAGGGACGAAAGGGGGAGCGACGATGTCCTATAATGATGCGGAGCTTGATCCTGTTCTCAAAAAAACAAAGGGGGCTTCGCGCTCCTATGCGATATTGACCTCGGGGAAGAAAAACGAGGCCCTGGAAAAAATTGCGCGGCAGCTTGAGACGATGCGGACTGACATTCTTAAGGCGAACCAGCAGGATTATGAAGAAGCACTCTCGAAGGGATTATCCCCTGCGATGTGCGACAGGTTGCTTCTTACGGGGGCCAGATTCGAGGGAATGGTCGGGGGGGTGCGGGGTGTTGCAGCCCTTGCCGATCCGGTGGGAACTTCGGTTTCACGCTGGGAAAATCCCGACGGTCTTGTCATCGAAAAGGTCCGTGTCCCGATCGGTCTGGTAGGAGTTGTCTACGAATCGCGCCCCAACGTGACCGTGGAGGTCGCCTCTCTCTGTTTCAAGTCCGGAAACGGGGTCGTTCTTAAAGGGGGATCAGAGGCGATCCGAAGCAACACACTTCTCTCCCAGGCAATTTGGGAGGGATTGGCCGAGGCTAACGTCAACCCTGACGGGATCGCTTTTCTTCCATGGACCGACAGGAAGGTGGTCCAGGATCTTGTTTCCAACACAACTCTTGATGTAGTGATTCCACGGGGAGGAGCCTCCCTGATGGAAGCGGTGGTTTCACATGCCCGCGTTCCGGTTTTGCGCCATGACCAGGGAATATGTCACGTATACATCTCGGCCAGTGCTCCCTTCACCATGGCCAGGGACATAGCGATCAATGCCAAGATCAATCGTCCTTCCACCTGCAATGCGATGGAAACTCTCTTGGTTCACGAGGGGTTGGCCGACAGCTTTGTCCGCCCCCTTCTTAACATCCTCAGGGAAAAGGAAGTGACGGTTTTCGGATGTCCTCGTACCCGGCATCTCGATCCCTCAATTTCACCGGCCACTCCGGAGACCTACGCCACTGAATTTCTCTCCCTTTCGATGAACATTCGCCTCGTGGCGAATCTAGACGAGGCATTGGACCATATTGCCCGTTACGGGTCTGGACATACTGAATCCATTGTGACCTCTGACGTCTTTGATTCCGAACGCTTTCTTCGGGAGGTGGATGCCTCCTGCGTGATGGTCAACGCCTCCACCCGTCTTCATGATGGGGGAGTGTTCGGACTGGGTGCCGAAGTGGGAATCAGCACCACACGGATCCATGCACGGGGAACGATGGGTCTGCCTGAGCTGACCACGACCAAGTACCTGGTTCATGGCCATGGACATCTTCGCGGCAACTGACAAAAAAAAACGCCCGACCCTTGCACTCTTCGGGGGGGCCTTCAATCCCGTTCACAGGGGGCATTTGGCTCTGGCGGAAGAGATTGAGGCGCGATTGGATCTTCAGGAAATTCTTTTCATTCCGACGGGACATCCACCGCACAAGGATTCTCCGGAAATCTCCTGCGAGGAAAGAAAGATCATGCTTGATCTCGCCATTGGGGATCACCCCGGCTGGCGAACCTCCGATATCGAATGCCGCATGAAAGGACCTTCATACACGGCGCGCACCATTTCGGCTCTTGCCATTGACCCGCCTCCATTCTTTCTTATGGGAGAGGATGCATTCGCTGATTTCTGGGGCTGGGGACATCCCGAAGTGATTGTCTCGGGATCTCACCTTGTCATCGTGACACGCCCGGGAACAAAAGAAGAGAGGACCATGGAGGCTTTTTTCACGACTCTGCGTGCCGCGGGGGGGCTTGATTCGTTTTCAGCAGGAGCGGCTGTCACCCGAGTTCGGAGGGGGGAGTTGGAAGAGTCAGTCTGGCCCCTTCCGAATTTTTGGAACAACACTGAGATTCCTTCGAATCAACGCTGTGGATGTGTCGTCGACGGATCTGAGAAAGGGCCTGTCCGGCGAGGATCGGGAGTATTGGGCCAATCTCTTGCCTGATCCCGTGAAATCCTATATTGTGAAAAAAAGGAAATATCAGGGATTTCCGAAAAAATAAAGAGAGAAATCCCTGATTTTTTACAACGCCTTAGGAGATGGACCCGATCCTGTTCGCGCAATCTTTTTTCATATTTTAAAAACAATTTTTAGTTGGGGCAAGGAGTTTTCGTGAGATTGTCGAACGAACGAAAGATCGATATCAGGGAAGCTGAAGTTCTGGAAAAGGCCAGAAAGTTGGCGAAGGTTCTTGTGGATAAGAAAATTCGCGATGTCTGGGTTATTGATGTGAGAGGAGCCTGTTCCTATGCCGACTGCCTGATTCTGGGAGACGCGGAAAATGAACGGCATATGCAGGCGGCTCTTGAAGCACTGGACGAGGAGCTTTCGAGGCCTGGCTTCGGATTGTCTCCAGAACGGGGAAGCCGCTGGACGCTCCTCGACCTTGGAGAAATCGTTGTGGACCTTTTTTTGCCGGGGGTCCGTGGAATCTATCGGCTTGAGGACCTTTATGCCGATGCGACCATCTTCGCTTTTGACGAGACCGGAAAGGAACGCAGGGTTCTGCCCGTCGAAAGGCTAACCCTGTACGCCTCTTCCGGGGAGACAACGAATTCAGCTGGCAGGGAGTTTCATTCTCCATGACGCGTCTTCTCCTTCTGGTCATGCTTCTTCTGGCTGTCGGGCTCGTCAAGCTGGCCGAATGGAACGACCAGAAAGTCTCCTTTCAGCTGTTTCCTCATAAGGTCCTTGTCCTTCCGCAGATCACCCTTCTTGTTCTCGCGTTTGCTTTTGGCGCTGGCCTTGTTTTTATGATCCATGGACTTTCGGATCTCGCCTCCTGGGTTGAAAATTTGCGGGAGGGCCGGGAGGAAAAAAGATCCGAGAAAGCCATGGCCCTTTGGAAACGGGCCTGGACCGAGATCAACCGTTCCCACCTTCCCCAGGCGATTTCGATACTCGAGCGTCTTGTGACGCTCTTCCCCGACCACAAGGAGGCGCTTCTTCTTTACGGGGATCTCAAGCGTTCGTCAGGCGATTATGTCGGAGCAATACGGATTCACCGTCGGGCACGAGTTTTCGACGAGGAGGACGTTCGGCTGGTGTTGGCCCTTGCAAATGACTATGAAGGGGCGGGTCGGGTCGAGGATTCCATGGCCCTTTTGCGTGAATACTTCAAGAAAGAAGGGCGCAACCGGGAAGTCCTGGAATTCTTCCGCAGGCTTCTTGTCAAGAATGACCGATGGGAGGAGGCTCTTTCGGTCCAGACGGTTCTTGCACGTTCCTTTGAAAAGGGCGAGAGGCGGGACAGGGAAGTGTCGGTCCTTGTCGGAATCCGCTTCGAGGTCGGTTCACTCCTCCACCGCCAGGGGCAGACCGAGGGGGCCAGAAGGGCTTTTCGGGGAGCTCTCAAGATCGATCCATCCTTTACTCCGGCGCGAATAGGGCTGGCGGAGGCTCAGATCGCCGAGGGTCGCGAGAAGGAGGGGATCGAAAATCTCTGGGAAGGATGGGAACGGACTGGTCAGACGTTGCATCTCGTCAGACTGGAGGAGTTCTACCTGGAGAAAGGAAACCCGGACTCCGTTCTCTCCCTCTATGAAAAGGCTCTCGGAAAAAAACCGGGTAATCCAGGGCTGCGTTTTCACCAGGCCCGAATCCAGAATCTTCTCGGCATGGAAGAGGAGGCCCTCTCCCTTCTCGAAGCCATGGAAGGAGATGCGTCCTGGGGGGGAGAATTCTACAGGCTGACGGGTGAGATTTATGAAAGAAGGCGTCAGATTGAGGCGGCGATTGATTCCTACAAACGAATCCTGACCTTGGATCCCTCCAGCGACCAGCCTTATGTTTGCAAGTCCTGCCGAACCTTCTACCCGGGATGGTCCGGCCGGTGTCCCGCCTGCCATCAATGGAACACGGTGATCCGTACCGACGGACTCCTTTTTTCAGAGGCAGCATCCCAGGAGGATGGTTTTCCGCTCCACCCCGCGGCTCCTGCCCTCAGGACGGCCTATCAGGAATATTTTTCGGGTCCAACCCCAACATGATTCCGGGGAGCGGGACGGGACTCTCCCTTTTCTCGCACCTATTTTCCCGCTCCTGCCTGTCCTGCGGTGAGAAATCCCGCCATCGGGACCTCTGTCCGGATTGTGAAAACGATCCGATCTGGAGCTATCCTCCCCGGGAGATGGTCCGGGGAGAACGCAGGGTCCGGATTGTTTACCTCGATGCCGGTCCGGTGGCCCGACTCTTCCGTCTGGCAAAAAACCGGGGAAATCGGAAGGCGATGGACATTCTTTTTGACCGCGCGCGACTCTCTGCCCTCGTTCCAGATAGCGCCAAGCTTCTTCTTCCGGTTCCACCGTCCAAAAGCCGACTTATTCGTCGGGACCTTGCCATTCCCGATGCATTCGCCTTCCGTGTTCATCGTTTCGGGTCTGTTCCCGTTTCCTTTTCCGGACTCGTCCGCACCAAAGATTCTCCTCAGAAGGCCCGGAGTCGATCCGAGCGAAGAGAGTCCATTTTTTCTCCCAACTTTCAGCTGGTGCCCACTGCAATCGCCGATTGGCCGAAAGAAGGGGTCGTTCTCGTCGACGATCTGATGGTTACAGGATGGACACTGCGATCCATCGACAATATTCTGGCGAGGGAGGGGGTCGAAGTCATGCTTCACTTGGCACTCCTCTTTCGTGAGGAGTTGTCCCGGCCTTCCCGTATTACGCCTCTCCATTCCCCCTCTTCTTTACTTTCCTCATCGTAGTGGTAATTTAAAAACAGAGGTTTTAGAAAATTTGCTTTTTGGATCAAATTTAAGATGCAGGACCAATCTGAAAAGGGGATACCTCGATGGATGGGGAAAGTCCTCTCAGTTGGAAAATGGTGTGTGGACGAATTTGTTTTTTCCTTATCCTCGCTGGCCTCGTTCTAGTTATCGTGCTTCTAGCCCTTTTGACCCGCCATTATTTTCTCCCAGGTCCAACGGTTCAAAATCCGAGATTTTTTCATTAAAGTGACGCTCCAATCTATGACCGTTCCTACTTAGGAAGGGATGGAGCCGTCTCAAAAAAGGTGCTATTCTCGCCATATATTCTTGGGATGAAGATGATTGTGTATGGAAATAAGGACGATTTATCTGAAAAGCGCCGTAAGACTCCTGACTTCAGGCCTGAGATATAAGGGCGTGCCTCGGTATATTAGAATGGGAGCCATGAAAACAATTCGAGCCTTTAAATTCCGCTTCGTTCTGACCCCCGGACAGGAGGCCCATCTGTCCCGCCACGCGGGAGGCGTCCGGTTCGTTTGGAACAAGGCCCTCGGCCTCCAGAAGAAGCGTCTCGATGCCGGGATCCCCCTCCTGTCCTACGGGGACTTGGCCAAGCGCCTGACCCTGTGGCGGTCGAGCGAGGAGTATGGCTTCCTGGCCCTCGGTCCTTCACAGCCCCAGCAGCAGACCCTCAAGAACCTCGACCAGGCCATTTGGGACGCCCTGGACCGGAAGAACCCCAAGCGATTCCCCCGGTTCAAGCGGAAGGGGGAAGGAAACTCCCTCCGGTACCCCGATCCCCTCCAGGTGAAGCTCGATCTCGTGACCAAGGATGCGGATGGAAGGAATCTCCTTCTCAGGATCTTCCTCCCCAAGGTCGGATGGGTCAAGATCCGGGTGTCCCGGAGACCCTCCGGCGATCTCAAAAACGCCACCGTTACGGAAAAGGCCGGACGCTG
>DAIBSV010000115.1 GCA_027415455.1 Nitrospirota bacterium
ATGCCCAGGTCGGCTCCGCTTTCGCGAACAGCCGTCCGCAGGGCGGCAAGGTTCTCCGGGACGGTCGGGTCGGGATGATGGTTCGGGAAGCGGCCGTCGGGCTCCTCGAAAAGGATCGCCATCTCGACCCCCAGCGGCGTATAGAGCTGCCGGGCCACCAGTCCCGCCGTCGCATTTCCGCAATCGACGACGACCCGGAGAGGCCTTTCTCCCAGGAGGGGAAGACGCCCGAACTGTCCGGAGACCTCCTTGACGTAATCGGCCAGGACCGGCCGGTCCGTCCGGGTTCCCGGGGGGCCGGCGAAGGGAGAGGGGGGCTCTTCGGCAAAGAGTTCAGCCCGGCGGCGGATTTCCGCGATCGCCTCTCCGTAGATCGTCTCCCGTCCTATGGCCAGCTTGATGCCGTTGTCGGGGGCGGGATTGTGGCTGGCTGTTACCATGACCCCCCCGTCCACGGGAAGATTGAAGAGGGACCAGTACAGGAGCGGGGTCGGGACGGTCCCGATCCCGCTCACGGAGATCCCCGAGGCGAGAAGGGTCTCCGACAGCGTACGGGCGATCCGGGGGGAGGTGAGCCGCACGTCCTGTCCCAGGGCGATGGTCCGGGCTCCGCGTTCGCGGAGGACGGAGGCCAGGGCGAGGCCGATGGCGCGGACCGTTTCGTCTGAGAGATCCCGTTCGGCGTTGCCCCGGATGTCGTACTCCCGGAAGATGCCACCGTTGATCATGCCCCTCCCTCCCGGGGAACCGGAGGAGCGAAGGAGGCCGGAATTTCCTCGGTCCGGCGGTAGTCGTCGTGAAACCGGATGATGTCGTCCTCTTCGAGGTACTCTCCGTTCTGGACCTCGATGACGACCAGGGGAACCTTCCCCGGATTCTCGATCCGGTGGCGGGTGGCCTTGGGAATGTCGACGCTCTGGTTGGTATGGAGGAAGATCTCCTCCTCTCCCAGGGTCACCCTGGCCGTTCCGGCGATGACCACCCAGTGCTCGGAACGGTGGAGATGCATCTGGAGGGAGAGGCGGGCGCCGGGGTTGACGGTCACGCTTTTCAGCTTGTACATGGGACCCTGGTCGAGTACGGTGTACCGGCCCCAGGGACGGTGGGTCGTCCGGTGCTCCTGGGCTTCCACGGCGTTGCGCTCGCGGAGGTGGGAGACCACCTCCCGGACCTCCTGGGCCCGGTCCTTGGGGCAGATCAGCGTGGCGTCGTCGGTGTCGACAACGATCATGTCGCGGACTCCCAGGACCGCCACAACGCGCTTGTCGGCCTGGATGATCGAGTTCTCGGTGTCGATGACGACCGCGTTCCCCCGGACGACATTGCCGTGGCCGTCCCTGGGCGCGATGTCGTCCAGGGCCGACCAGGATCCCACATCCTTCCAGTCGATAGGGCCCGAGAGGGACCAGACCCGGGAGGAGCGCTCCATAAGGCCGTAATCGATGGAGAGGGGAGATGTCCGGCGGTAGAAATGGTCGATCGCCCGCCGCTCGCCGGGGGTGCCCAGGGCGACCCGGACCTCGTTTATGGAGGCGGATAGTTCCGGCTGTGTCAGGGCCAGCTCCTCGAAAAAGGTTCCGACGGCGAAGACGAACATCCCCGAGTTCCAGAGGTGGCGGCCCCCCTCGAGGAAGGCCCGGGCCTTCTCGCGGTCGGGTTTTTCCACGAAGCGGGCGACTTTCCGGGCGCTGAAGAGTCCGGTCGAAAAGGCGGGAAGCTCCTCGCCCAGCTCGAGATAGCCGAACCCCGTCTCCGGCCGGTGGGGCGGGATCCCGAAGGTGACCAGCACCTTCTCGTCCCTTGCCATGACGGCGGCGTGCTGGACGAGGGCCAGAAAGTGGTCCTGGGGACCGATCAGGTGGTCGGAGGCCATGACGGCGACCACCGCATCGGGATCCTCCCGGGCGATCAGGAGGGAGGCCAGGGCGATGGCGGGAAGGGTGTTGAGGGAGCGTGGCTCCACCACCAGACGGCACTGGCGTCCCTCTCCCCCGTTCATGGACTGCAGGATCCTGCGCGTCTCGGAGGCGTGGGTCGATCCCACCACGAGGGCGATCCGGTCCTCGGGCACGAGAGGAAGGATTCGCTCGACCGTCCGGGCGAGAAGGGACTCGGAGCCTTCGAAGGCGAGGAACTGTTTTGGAAAGAGCTCCCGGCTCATGGGCCAGAAGCGCGTGCCGGATCCCCCGGCCATGATGATGCTGTAGAGCATGGCATTCCCTTCGAGGAGATTGAGGGGCAGGTTGCGATTCTTTACGGGAACCTATTATCTGTCGAATGGGCGGACAAAGACAAGGGAGGAACGAAGAAGTCAGGCGCCAACTTTTTGCGGGGGAAGAGAAGACACGGGCCGGGACAAATAGGCAGAAGATACGTCCCCTTCCATCCGGCTCGGGACAGCTTTCACCGGATGGAAGAGGTTATCCATGCGAAAAGATGAAGGGTTCGAAAAAAGACCCGGTCGGAAATCCGGGACTCAGATTCCCATGGCTCTCTGTAGTCCTGCCAGAAAACGGGAAAGAAAGGTAGGTTTTTTTGCCCGGGAGGTTTTTTCGATGGCCGCGAGAAGGCTTCCATCCATTGGAAAGAAACTTTGCACCAATCCGTCTTTCTGAAGAAAGACCACAGGGTTGTTCTTCAAGAGCCTGCCCATGTCGGACCTCCGTTCTGCATCGGGATATGAGAAATCGAAAACTGATTTTTTTCCATCCCTATTCTTCCGCCTCCACTCCTCCCGACTAAAGAGCGGAACCCAAGGGAAACGATTGAATCCTTACGAAATTTTCAATCTTTTAGTATTTTATTTTCTTTATTTGTACCACAAAAACATCATTAGTCAATATTAATGCATAACTCTGCGTGGAAAAGAAGGATTTCAAACCGGGATCGACGAAGGGGGCAACGGTGGCCGGAGGATGCGGGGCTCCGACATGGTCGCAAGGACCGGGCCCTTTGATCCGGGGACCTTCATGCGGCGTGACCCGGAGCCGGCATCGATCCGACGGAAAAGAGACTGGAAGAGGGAGGAAGGTGGCCAACGGCCCGATGGCGGAAGGCTGCGGAGGAGGGGAAACGAGGATCGGACGCGGTCGGAGGAGAGCGGAACGGAAGTTGTGGGGGCGGGGTTTTGTCGAAAGGATCGGTAGGGAGCGGAGAAGGTCATGGCCCGAGAGATTGCACCGTGCCCCTGGCGATTCGCGAGATCCTCCGCTCATCCTGCAGAGAGAATCCCAGGGCGGGAAGATTCGGCCTTCGCAGGAATCGAGAAGGCCCGGGAGCTCCTGATTGTCGGCGTCCTGGAGCGGGACTTCCGGCAAGGAATGCGGTTGTCCGGGCACTTCTTTGGATCGGTCTTCCGGAACGAGGGCCTGGCGTTCCCCCTCCCCTTCTGAGCTCTCTGACCCAGGTAACCGGAGTCAGGGACGGCGGGGAGTTCGGCTCGGAACGGGAATCGGCAGGAGGGCCGGCCGCCCGGCGCCTTTGACAAAAGGCCTCCGGAAGAGGTCGGCGAGGTTCGTCTCCCGGTAACCCTTCCGGGAGCGATCTGCCGGAGGGGGTACCGTTCCGGAGCCCGGGAGGAGGATCCATCGTTTGAGGGCGGGAAGCGTGTTCATGGCGGTCTCCTTTTTGTCCCTTTGGAAGCGGACTCTGATCCCGGCCATTTTTTAATGGGAGACGGCCGGGTCTCATTGGCGAGTTTTTACCACTCAATTCATTTTTAACATAACACTTGATTATGCATTGTCAATGGAATATGGATTTGAATTTTTATAGACTGTTTGGGACAAGGATCGCAGATGTTTCCATGCAGGCTATTTCGCGGACAAAAGCCTGAGAAGCCTGTCTCCGAGGCGCGGCGGGAGGAGAGCCAGCGTCCGGACGAGAAGGACCAGCGGCAGGGGAAACTCGATCCTGGCGCGCCCCCGGTCGATGCCGGAACGGATCCGGAGAGCCGCATCCGGGGCTTTGAGGAGAAAGGGCATGGGGTAAGAGTTCCGGCGGGTCATCTCTGTGGCGACATATCCCGGATTGACGAGGGAGACGGTCACTCCGAAGGGCTCGGCCTCGTAGCGGATGGCGTCGGTCCAGGCGGAGAGGGCGGCCTTCGAGGCACAGTAGGCGCCGGCCTTCGGGAGCCCCCGGTATCCGGCCAGGCTCCCCACCACCGCGATCCGTCCCCGTCCCTCCTTCTTCAGGGACGGAAGGAAGGGAAGAACGGTGTTGAGGACCCCCAGCACATTGGTCGCAAGGACCGCTTCCATCGCCCGGAGATCGTTGCCTTCCTCTTCTCCCCGCACCCCGGCGTTGGCCAGAATGAGGTCGGGAGGGCCGGAGCTCTCGAGAACCTCCCGCGAAAGAGCTTCCATCCGGCTCCTGTCGCGAACGTCGGCTTCGTGAAGGACGGGGTTCGCTCCCCGTTCGACGAGAATGGGGGCGAGGGTCTTCAGGCGGTCGGAGCGGCGGGCGACGAGGTGGAGTGTGACCCCGGGTTCGGCGTAGAGACGGGCGAGAGCCCATCCGAGGCCGGAGGAGGCTCCCGTCACGAGAATGTTTGACATGTGGTCCTCCGGAGAGGGACGAGGAGAAGGTCATGTCCCGGCGATGGAAAAAGACGGGCCGTTCGGTTACCCTGATAGAGCAGTATAGATCATCCCGCACCGTCTCTCCCACCGGGGGGAGCCTTCGGCGGGATATTTCCAGGACGGGTCGAATGGCGAAGCGCGCGGGCAAGGCCGGACAGGGTCCGGAAAAAATTCTCGAAGAACTCCGGGAGATCCGTCCGGAGGCGGAAACAGAAGTCGGGAAGCGGGCCGGGTTCGTGGCCGTGGTGGGGCTTCCCAATGCGGGCAAGTCGACTCTGGTCAACGCCCTGGTGGGAGAAAAGGTCTCCGCCGTGAGCCCCACTCCCCAGACCACCCGCACCCTCATCCGGGGGATCCTGAACGAATCCCGGGGGCAGATCGTCTTTCTCGACACTCCGGGATTCCATACCTCCGGACCGCTTCTGAACCAGCGGATGGGAGAGCGCCTTCGGGAGGCCCTGGAGGAGGCCCACGTCATCCTGTGGGTCGCCGACATGTCCTCCCGGAAGCGGGACCGGGACTGGGAGCGGTTCCAGGGTTTCATGGCCTCCGGCCGCACCCGCAAGCCTCTGGTGGTCGCCCTCACCAAGATGGATCGCCTCGGTCCCTCCAACATGATCCCCGTTCTCCTCGAATTCGAGAAGGAGATGGCCCGAAACGGCGTGGAAGGGGAGATCGTCCCGATCTCGGGTCTCAAGGAGATGAACCTCGATCCTTTGAAGGAGCTTCTCTTCCGGCACCTTCCGGAGGGGGAGCCAATCTTCGATCCGGAATGGTACACCAGCCAGACGATGCGGGAGATGGTCCGGGAGATCGTCCAGGAAAAGATCTTTTCCCTGCTCTACCAGGAGGTCCCCCACCAGTGCGCCGTTCTGGTCGAGGAGTTCCAGGAACCGGAGGGTTCGGAGAAGACCACCCGGATCGAAGGATCGATCCTGGTGGAGCGGGATTCCCAGAAGGGGATCGTGGTGGGGGCCCGCGGCGAAACAATCCGGACGATCAGCGAGCGGGCGCGCAAGGAGATCGAGGCGCTGACGGGAACCCCCGTCTTCCTCCGGCTGACTGTTCGGGTCGTCCCCGACTGGCGGGACCGGCCCTCCGTCCTCCGGGACCTGGGGTATCTGTCCGAGTGAGCCTCCCCCGGAGCAATCGGGGGGGATGAGGCGATGGCCGAGGAAACGGCGCTCATACTCCGGGCCTCCCGTTACCAGGACGCCGCGAAGATCGTGACCTTCCTGTCCCGGGAGGGGGGGCTCCGGACCGGCTTCGCCCGGGGGGCGACCGCCCGCGACAACCGCTTCGGGGCCTC
>DAIBSV010000116.1 GCA_027415455.1 Nitrospirota bacterium
GAACAGGAAGGGGCGTCAGGGCGGCGACCATGCCGGGGAGATGGGCCGCCCCGCCGGCGCCGGCAATGATCACCCGAAGGCCGCGGTCCAGCGCCCCCTGGGCGTAGGACACCATCTCGAGGGGAGTGCGGTGGGCGGAGACAACCCGGCATTCGTGCTCCACGGAAAAGGCGGCGAGAATTTCGGAGGCCCCCTTCATCGTCTCCCAGTCACTCTGGCTCCCCATGATGATTCCGACCTGGGGGCGGCTCATGAGGCTTCCCGGATCAGGGATTCCCCCGCGAGGATGAAAAGATCGGGATTCCGCAAACCCCCGATGAAGACCCTGTCCCCTTCCGAGTTTGTCATGACGAGGGTCGGACGAACGGTCACCCCTTCGCTGCGGGCCTTTTCCCTGTCTTCCTCGAGAGCCTCCGTGGCCCGTCCCGAACGAAGGGCCTCTTCTATGAGCGACATATCGAGCCCGAGAGCCCTGGCCGTTTTTCCCAGGAGCTCCGGATCTCCGATGTTGTGGCCGTCCAGGAAGGCGAGCTCCCGGAGGCGCGTGAGAAAGCGACCTCCTTTTTCCGGATCCGCGATCAGGGCCGCTTCGGCGAAGCGGCAGCACTCCTCGCTCGAAGAAGGAGCCTGGCCCATCTCCCAGACTTTGGGACTCATGGCGACACCGGTTGCCCGAGAGACCTTTCCGATTCTTGGCGCAAACTCCTGCTGGGAAGCCAGGCCATGTTTCTGGAGAAACTCTCCGATACTGGAATAGAGCGGAAAGAGGCGGTGCCGGAAAGAGAGCCGATCTCCAAAATGGCTTCGGAAGCGGGCGATCGCCTCCTCGGCCGCAAAGCTCCAGGAGCAGAAAGGATCGGTGTACCAATCGGCAAAAAGGACAGGTTCCATGTTATTTCTTTCCTCCCGAAGCGGGCGGAGCGGATTGTCCCGCTTGACCTTCAATATGTCTGATCTTTTTCAGCAATTCCTCCGCCTTGAGAATATACTTTTTGGTCTCCTCATTGGAAGGGTCGATGGCCAGAGCCGATTTCCATAGACGGATGGCCTTCGAAAGATGCTGGTGGCGGTAGGCGACGAGTCCCCGGGAGACCCGGGCATCCCGGATGGCGAGAACCCGCTTCTTGAGAGAGAGTGCGGACTTGTTGGCCGGATCGGTGGAGAGGGCCTGGTTGGCGAGCATAAAGGAATCGTGGTAGCGACCCTGCCAGAAACGGCGGAACCCCCAATGGCTGTAGGCCGTCGCCATCAGCGGATGGAAAGATGTGCGTTTGTAGGGCTGGAGAAGATTCATCGTGCGGATGGCGAGCCGCTCCTTTCCCTCCCGGACGTCATGCAGGAGGATCCATGTGAGCATTTCTGGACGCAACGCAAGAAAAATCTCCATCGCCTTTTCAGGATGTTTTTCCTGAAGGGTTCCCAGAAGGAGCGCCCCTTCCATCCTGTGACCGTTGCTGAAATCGGACCGGATCCGCCCGACTTGGCGATCGATGTCCCTCTGGCGAATCAGGGAGAGAAGGGCCTCCCGCTCCTGTTTGTTTCGGATGGCCCGGGCGAGGCCCAAGGCTTTTTTGTCTTCGTCCATAAGGAGCGCCCGGACGGCCAGGGAAGCGGGTGTGTCGACCAGAATCTTTCGCGGGGGCGGAGGGGGAGCCGGCGCTTCCGGAGCCGGCGGAGGAATGCATCCTGAAAAGAGGAGGACAAGAAGGGCCGTGAAAATCGGCAAAAGACGGATCTCTCCCTTAGACCCGGATTTGCCCGTTTCAGGGAATGGTATCTTCAGCAAAGTGCAATCTTTCTCTCGGATTAAAGGACATGAACAAGAACCGGGTCATCCAGCCCTTTTGGCGTTACGATACGGGTCGTTTGCCGGAGGCTTTCGTAATTGCCGGCCAGACGTTTCCAGAGGTTGTCCGAGACAAGGATCTCTCCGGGCCCCGCCTCCTCCTGGATCCTGTAAGCGATATTCACCGGACCTCCCACCACAGTATACTCCATGCGCGTCTTGGATCCTATGTGGCCAACCACACCTTCTCCGATATGGAGCCCCAGACCGAACTGGACATGGGGCATTCCCTGCGCCTTTCTCGATTCCGACAGGTCCCTGATTCTTTTTCGTATGGAAAGCGCGCATGCCAGGGCGCTTTCCGGATGGGACTCCGAAAACTGCGGGATACCGAAGACGATCATGATTCCGTCGCCCATGATGTTGTTGACCGATCCCTGATGCAGGAATATCTCGTCGATGAAGGAGTTGAAATAGTCGTTCAGGATCTGGACCACCTCTTCAGAGGGAAGCTGGCTTGAGAGCCGGGTGAAGTTGCGGATGTCGGCGAATATGAGCACCACCTCCTGACGGATTCCTCCCAGATGGATCAGCTCGGGATGGTTGATCAGGTGTTCGGCGACATCGGGAGAGACGTACCGGATCAGAGCCTTTTCCAGGCGTTCTTTATGCTCCATTTCGCGGGCCATACGGTTGAAGGCGACGACGAGATCGCCCGTTTCGTCCCGAAGAGCGGGAGTGCTGACACGGATAAAATCCCCCTCGAGAATTCTTTCGGTCGCGTTTCTGAGCGACCGTATGGGGCGTGAGATGTAGGCGGAAAGAAAAAGGGATCCCAGGAGGGCCAGAAGGAGGCTCCCCCCTCCCAAAAACAGAAAAGAGCGCGCGATCTTGGCCCTGACAATCTCGTAGGGGGCATCCGAAAGAAAGAGGACCACCTGTCCCACATCCACTCCATGAAACTGGATTGGATCGGAGAGCTGATAAATATGGCGTTTCTTCAGGTGCCGGAGGACGAGCCCTTCCTTGCCATCCGGTCGGAAAACCCCCGCCGGTTGCGGAGGGAGAAGAACTCGGCTTCCGGAAGAGGGGGTGGTATCATTTTCGATGCGCCCCTCGAGAACTCCCTTTCGATCGAAGACATAGACGCCGAGGACGCCGGGAGAGTGTTCGAAGACACCAAGATTGTCCTCCAGTGCCATCCGGTCGTTCTTGAGGAGCGGGAGAGAAAGAGAGCGTGTCAATTCGAGAAGAAGGAGCCGGTTGTCTTTGGCGATCTGGTCCTTCGTCTGGTGAAGAATCTGGTGTTCCAGAAGGATATAACCGAATCCCAGGGAAAAAGAAAGGACCAGGACTGAAAGAAACAGGATTTTGTTGAAGAGGGAAATTCTCAAAAATTCTCCGTCCGGCGACTCCCGGGAGCGCTCCGTCGATCGGTCATGAAATTCGGCAAAATGCCGATGAGTCGAAGGAAAGAATCAGTTCATTCTATGGAAGGCGGAGAGGACTTGTCAAAAACTCTAATCGGTCCAATTCTGGTGGCTGGAGGCATTCTACTGGCGAGTCTGGGCGGTATCCGATCCGGACCCGTGTTCGCCACCCGTTCCCCCGCCTTTTTTTCTGACATCCCCCAGGCCAGGCTGATCAGCGTCGAGGATCTCAGACGTTCGGAAAAATTTCTCCGAAAAGATCTGGGACTGGAGAATGGAGCGCAGCACTCTCCTCTGCCCCTTTGGGAACGATCGCTTCTGGCCCATCCCTTTCTGGTTTTTGGAAGCTCTCTCCTGTTTCTTGGGGGAATCGTGGGATTCATCGTCATCTTCAGACGTCAGAACCGATTGCTCGAGGAAGGTCTGGCGAAGATCCGGGAGCAGGAAGAGGTCCGAGGATCAGGATTTCCCGGGCTGGCGAAGGCCCCGGCTCCCCTTCATCGCCTCCTTGAAAACGAAAAGGACGAGATCGCAAGACTTCCTGCGATTCCTCCTGAAAAAGCCTTGAGAAAGGTCGACAATGTCCTGGACTCCCTTCGGCAGACCCTGGGAGCGGGAATGCGAAACAGCCGGATTTCGCTTTTTCGGTTCGATGAAAAAGAGTCCCAGTTCCGGATCTGCGGTTTCAGCAACGGCCCCGAATTCCAGAATCTCAACACGGCGATTCTCTTTCCGGCGGAGGTCATGGGCCTTCCGCTCCGCGTCCTTTCTCCTTTTCGGAAAAAAGAAGGCGGATGGATTTTTCCCTTCGTCGTCGATTCGGGGGCTTTTTGCGCGATCCTTCTCGAAATGGGATCGGGGGAGCCTCCGAATGCCTGGACCGATTCGGTCCAGGAGTCGATGCCGCTCATCAAGGCGTTGGTCGCACGCCAGGAAAGTGAAGGTGAAGACGCCTCGCTGACCACCCGGGATTCTTCGGGTTCGCTGGACTATCGGGCCACAATGAACCGTCTGCTGGAAGAATGGAGCCGGACCCGGAGACTCGGGATTCCCTTTTCCGTCATCGCCCTCCATTTCGACAATCTTCCCGAGGTAGAACGATACTATGGAACGGGCCCCATGGAACTCGCATGGACCCGGATCACCGGAACCATCGCCGCCACTTTGAGGGCCACCGACTGGATCATGCGGCCTCAGGAAGACCTGCTCATGATCCAGATTCTGGAGGCCGGCCCCCTCGAAGGCCGTGCCGTCGCGAGTCGCATCGCCAAAGCCCTCTCCCGGTTCGGACAGTCCGAAAAGCTCGAGAAGGGACTTCATTATCGGGGAGTCATGATTTCCTACCCGCCGGAATCCGCCCCCTCGATCCACACCTTTCTCGATCAGATTCTGGAACGGCTCTCCGAGCGGACCGACTTTGAAGGCACTTTTTTCCACGCCTGAACATGACGCCTAATCGGCATCGAACCAATGGCGAAGCACATTCCGGAAATGTTCGGAATCGGGGGTTCGGATATTTTTGAAAAGGATCCGAACGAAGGCCACGTCCCTTCGGGACATCTCCGTTCGGCCGAGCCCCGTTTCAACCCCGGACGCCTCCATCATCGTTCGGGCAGCCTCCCGATATTTCCCCATTCTTGCCTTCGCGAGAGAGATGCCTTCAAGATCAAAGGCGATCCCGGCATGGTTTCGAATCTTTTCATCCTTGGCGAGGGCCTTGCCGAATTGGCGAAGGGCCTCGTTGTCATCTCCGGAAAGATAGGCATTCCGGCCAAGGCTGGCATGATCTGTGGCGACCGATAGCGGATCCTTTCTCCGACGATCGAGCTCCAGGGCCTTTCTGAAAAGGGGGATTGCCCCCCGATAGTCTTTTCGCCCTGAGGCTCTCATGCCCTCGACCTGGAAGAGCCGGGCCTCGAGATGATCTCTTTCATCAGAGCCGGAGGGCATGGCGTCCGCGATGCGGTGGGCCTCCGCGATCCAGGGTCCGGCCTGTCCCGGAGGGGCGATTTCAGAGGACAGGATATAGGTTTCGACCCTCTTGTCGGGGTAGTCGCTGACCTTTTCAAGGACAAGGGCCCTGTCGATCCACTGCCTGGAGGCGTCGACACGTCCAAGATAGAATGAAATCCTTGCCAGCCGATTCATGTCGTCAATCGTCCCCGGAAGATCGTCGGAAAGCTGGTGCATCCGCAGGGCCTTCCTGATGGATGAAAGCGCCTGGTCCGGGTGGTTCTGCATCAGGAGTTCCTGGGCACTGGAGAGATTTTCTCTCGCCTTGACCCTGTTGGGATGAGTCTCCGGTGCTCCCGCGCATCCCGAGAGGAGGGCGAGGAGAAGCAGCCCTCCCAGAGTCGTGCGAATGCCGGACGTCATTTCACACCCCCTTGGGGAAGGGGGGGAACCGGGCTCGCACCCCGATCGATCGGACCAAGAGCCGGAAGGGGAGGGGGAGGGGGAGGAATCAGATTTCTCACTGGCCAGCTCTGTTTGATCCCATTCAGGATCGACTGGGTCGTATCGAGCGTCTCCCCTGTGGTCGAGAGGATCGTTGTCGTCTTGCCGGTGATTTCGGGAAGGGCCGGAGTGGCCTTCTTGACGTCGTCGACGATCGACTGCAATTGCGAGACGAGTCGGGGAAGATCCCCGGTGACCGTCTTGATG
>DAIBSV010000117.1 GCA_027415455.1 Nitrospirota bacterium
CTACCCCGATGGCGATCAGAGCGAGAACCAGGTCCGATGTGTCCCCGGACCGGGTGAACTGGACAATCAGGGTGCCGATGCCGAAGGTCGAATAGGTGTGCAGCCCGATGGTGAAGACCTCGCTCACCGAGATGTAGAATAGGGCATCGGCGAAGCTAGAGAATAGATTGGAGGTGATGCGGGGAATGGAATGTGGAATGAACAGGTTCCAGAGGGTTCGTACGACACCGAAGTTGTAGTTCTCGGCTACTTCCGCGAGGTGCTCGGGGACGGTCTTGAAGCTCTGGTAGGCTCCGATCCAGATGTTCCAAGCCACGGCGTCAAACACCAGAAAATCAGCGGCGAGCTCGCTCCCGACGGGACCGCCAAGGCGGGTGACGAATACCACGAGCACGATGGGGAGAAACGCAATCACCGGGATCGACTCGAACGCGTTTACCAACGGCACGTAAGCCGTTTCGAAGGCGCGACTGCGGATCGAGATGAACGCCAACCCCCATCCAGTAACAATCGAGAGCCCGATGAGGAGCCATACCCGACCCAGCGTCGCGAGAGTGGCCAGAACGACGAGAACCGACTCCATGGCCGAAGTCCCTTATGGCGTCGTCTTCGGGGTGCTCAGGTCGCCTATCAGGTGGTCCACATCGAGTAGGAAGGAGGAATCTCGCAGGGCTCGCGGGCGCGGGAGATCGATGCGGAACTCGTCGACCACGGTCGCCGGCGAGCCGCTCATCACATAAACTCGATCCGCGAGCTCGACCACCTCGGTCAAGTTGTGCGAAACGAGGACTACCCCGTCGAGCGTGCTCTCGGGGTTGAAGACCAGGGAGTGGATCTCCCGACGCAGCTCCCCCGCTGAGATCTCGTCTAGATGGACAAAGGGCTCGTCCATCAAGAGAATGGAGGGGGATGCGGCGAGGGCGCGAGCAATCGCGACCTTCTGTCGCATTCCTCCGCTCAACTCCTTCGGGTAACTGCTCTTGTTGTCGCCTAGACCGACCAGGTCGAGCATCTCGCCCGCCGTCCGTTCAGCCTCCGCCTCATCGACCTTCTTGCAGGTCAGCGCCAGTTTCACGTTGTCCAGCGCCGTCATCCACGGGAAAGTGGCTATCGACTGGTGAATCAGGACAATCTTGGAGGAGGGGCGGAGGACTTCGTGTCCATGAAGATACACATGACCCTCGGTCGGCTGGATGAACCCCCCAAGGCATCGGAGCAGAGTCGACTTCCCCGCGCCCGTAGGTCCGACGATGGCCACGAGCTCGTTCTTGTAAACCTTGACGTCCACGCCTCGGAAGACGGGTTTGGCGGACGAGCCCTTGATCGACGGGTACGAGTAAGAGAGCCGGTTACACTCGAGTTGAATCGCGGCCCGATCGACCTCGAGCGAATCTGTCGCGAGGGGGCCTGCGTTCCGCAAATCGGTGGTCGGGTCCTTTGACTCCGACGTTGGCTCCGGTCCGCGGGTTGGAGCTACCGGCATGGCACCTATCCCCCCCGGGGGGACTAGGCCGGACTATAAATTACTTCCCGGCGATTCTATCGCGCCGGGGATCGCGATCGCGCGAAGCCTTCGGTAGTACAGGCATAATGTACAGGACCGTCTGTCCCGCTCAAGGGGCAGCGAGGGAAAAGGCCTAAATCCCCCTCCGGGGATGAGGATACTAGCATGGGCTACCACTTGCGCCCCGCAGTACGGGATCGGATGGCCCGCGCGAGCGGGCATCTCGATGCGGTGATTCGGATGCTGGACGCGGATGAGCCGTATACGGACATCCTCCTCCAGCTGATGGCCGTTCGGGGAGCGCTCGAGAAGGCGACAGGACTCATTCTTGAGGATATGCTCGAGTCCATGGTGGACGCGCCTAAGGCGAGCCAGGACCGCCTTATCCAAGCCATCCGCGAGGGAATCCGCGTCGTGAGCTGAATCGCCCGGGCGAGTAGTCGATGGTTGTTGAAAGGTCCAGAAGTTCCGCGAAAAGGGGTGGGTAAGTAATCCCCGTCCTCGACGGGCGTTTCGGCTTCAACGGCACATGTTTTCGCTGCGGACGGCCACTCGTACTAGGACAGCACTTGTTCTTGCCCAAGCTACGGCCAGAAAGTGGGCTGAGGTCGCGAGCGGAACGCGCCCGTTCGGTTCGACGGGGGTGCGGTGGAGACGCGGCATCACCGCGCGCCACCGCTCTACCCTACGGCTAAACCAGAGCCCGACGAGGTCGATTGGGACCTCCGGAGTGCTGCCGCTGGTAGAAGGACGGCGGGGAGGGTGACTCGTGACCTCCCATCGGCTAGCGGGCTTATCCGAGACGACTGACTAGCAGTTGCCGTGACTAAGCCTGAGACAAGCCCGGGAGAGATCCATCTCCGTCCACGGGTGGAGGAGGCCAGTTCCGACTGGAGAATTTGTAGCCCGCTCGGCATTGATGGAAGCCCTACGGAGGAGTGGGCCTGGTTTCACTGTCTCTTCCGAGCGGACGCCGAACCTTTCTCGGCTTCGCGCGCGGTGAGCCGGCTACACTTCCCCCGTCGGTCGACCTCTCAGCACATGGCCGAGCTCGCCGCTGCGGGCTGGCTCATCCCGGTGCGTCGGCACACCTTCATCCCAGCGGATCCGACCGTCCGGGCCCAACCCGAGGTCGAGCGAGCCCTGGCTCCATTCCGGGAAGCGTGTTTCTACCCGACCTTGCATCTCGCGGTTGGGCGCATCCTCCGGGCCTTCGGCGAGGGCCTAACGACCGTTCTGCTCTTCGGTTCGGCCGCACGCAGGACGGAGTCCCCCCACAGCGACCTGGACCTCCTCGCGGTGGGGCCGGGGCTCTACGGCAGGAAGTATAACGACCGCATCGACAAGCAGGCCGACATTGTCGAGCACGCCTTCTGTCACATGGTCGGGCGACTGGAGAGAGTCCCGGGCCATCGCCATAGCCTGCATATCACAACCCTGCCTACCAAGCTGTTCGCGGAACCGGGAGGGATTAACTCGAAACTGATGAGCGGGTTCGCCGACGACGGCCATGTCCTCTACGACCCGGATTTCCAGCTCGGGGCGGCCCTGATGCGGGTTCAAGGACCGCGCTACTCCATCGGGGAGGTGGTCCCGGAGCGGTTCGCGCATTGGGGCGAGGCGCAGTGCATCCTTCCCGATCCCATCACGGAGTGGCTAAAGCACCAGAACGAGGAGCCCTCCGAAGGGCACCCTACAAGGAACTCCAACTCTCCCTCCAGAAGCTGAGCCCGCTCCCGACGCCACCGCCTCGCCTTGTAGCGTGGAAGTCGGCACATACCGCAGGCCCCGTGAGTGCCGTTGAACTTTCGATAGTGCCTCACCCGCCCGCGGGCACCCTCATCGCTGACGACGATTCCCGGCCCAACATCCCACCGGCCCTCGACGCGCCATCAGCGGCGTCGAGCTAGCCGGTCAGCCCGGCGAAGGCGTACTCCCAACATGATCGTTTGAGGGAACCCCGGTGCGCGGGCATCGAAGGGTCACGGGCCTGCCTCCGGACGATAAACCTCGTGCCCAAGAACTCCGCCGGAGCCGGGAGTCTGAGGAAACAATCCCCGCACGTTGTCTCCCCGTGGGTGGCCCCGACTCGAAACTCGCCCGTCCGACCTTTTCGGGGCGGCTCAAACCGTGTGGTTTGCCACCCTGGGGGTGGGCTCGAAGTCCTGGGTTCGTACTTGGTCGTTCCACATCATCCTGCCGGAAGTCCGAAGGAACATGTAACAGCCGTTACACTTTTATCAGAGCGATTGTTCCGGAGCGCGAGAAGAACCATGAAGTGGGTCACTCGGGAGAAAGCACGCGTGGACCGGATCGCCTGCCCGTGGCTCATCCGGAAGTTCGTCGATAGAGATGCCGAGTTCCTCTACGTGCCGCGGGAGCACGTGATGGAGGTGGCGAAGAAGCAGGGGGCCACGCCGTTCGACATCCCGGGGGCCGAGCTCTACCATTACGAGGAGAACGGCAAAGATTTCGTGAGCTTTGACGCCATCATCCAGAAGTACAAGCTCACCGACCCGGCTTTGCTCGAGCTCGCGAAGATTGTGCGTGTCGCGGACGGAGGGTCCGGCAAGGAGGTCGAGGCGGCCGGGCTCGAGGCGGCGGCTACGGGGTTCCGGATGATGGCCAAAGATGACTTCGAGAACCAACGTCTCCAATTCCCTCTGTACGATGCACTGTACACCTACTGCAAGTGGAAAGTCGAGGAGAAAGGAAAGCTCGAACACACCGGTCCCTAAGCTACCCGTTCAAGTCTACCGCGAGATGCTCCGATGAAGTGGGTGACAGAGTGCCGTCCTCACGTCGATCGATGCGCGTCCGCGTGGTTCATCCGGAGGTTCGTTGACCCTCAGGCCGAGTTTGCTTTCATCCGGCGGGGCGAGCCCGTACCGCGAGGGCTCACTCCCTACGACCTCCCGGGCGTCCGTTTCGGGCACCGGAATGGCCAAGTCACCTTTGACGTCCTGCTCCGGGAGTACCCTCAGAAGACTCGGGGCCTCACCAAAATCGCCCATCTTGTCCGAGACATCGACCTCGGCGAATTCCGCCTTGCAGAGTCGCGAGGGCTGGACACCCTCCTCTACGGAATCCTACTGACCGAATCCGACGATGTCCGCGTCTTGGAGAGGACGGCGCCGCTCTTCGAGGCGCTTCTGCGGTACTATGAGGATGAGGCGCAAGCGTGAGCAACACGAACCCTTCGCGGAACCCACGGTTGCTGTTGGTGTTCCGACTTCCAGAAAAGCCGTCGCGCTATCGTGTGTCGGTCTGGCGACGCTTGAAGGCGGCGGGAGCACAGGTGGTCCGGCGGGCGCTGTTCATCCTCCCCGACACGCCGCTCAACCGACTTCGCGCCGCCGACCTGACCCACGACGTGGAGAACTGGGGTGGGGAAGCCTGGATCTTCGCAGGAGGCTTGATCACCCCAATTTTCAGACCGAAGCCGGGCGGATTCCGGCGAGTGACGGTGGAAGAAACCCGCACGACTAGCGTCGTCGACCGAAGACGAAGAGCCAAAAGATCATGAGAGAGGTCGCGAGGATTCCGCTTCCCCCGCACGGACCCGACGGCGAGTTCGATCACGCTGCGGTAGATTTCGTGGGCGATCGCTTGTACGTGGCCCACCCCACCAACGACGCGGTCGAGGTGGTCGATCTCGCCGCCCGCCGTCACCGGGGGTCACTTTCGGGTCTCCGTGGGGTCGCGGGAGTTTGGGTGGACGCGGAATCGCGGCTCCTGTTCACCTCGAATCGAGGGGAGGATACGGCCAGTGTCTTCCGACTGGAAGGAGGAGAGGAAGAGGAACTGTTCCGGGTGCCCACTGGCGCTCGTCCGAATGGGATGGCGTTCGACCCTCACCGGAAGGTCCTGATGGTGGCCGGGGTCGGTACTGCTACGGGGCCCGGCGCCCCTCCGACTCTGACGTTCATCGACGTACAACACGGGAACCCCCTCGGACAGGTTCGTGTGCCGGGACGGACTCGATGGGCGCTCTACCATCCCCGGACTGATTCGTTTTACGTGAACATCGCCGACCCTCCGTCCATCGTGACGGTCCGTGCAGGGAAGTTTCCCCCCACCCCGAGGTGCCTTCCCGTAGCCGCACGGGGGCCGCACGGGCTCGAGCAAGATCTCGACAAAGATCTCCTCTACTGCGCGTGCGACGAAGGGGTCCTTGTGACGGTCGAGCTGCCCAGTAGCTCCGCCCGGTCTGTCGTCCCTCTCTCCGGTGCTCCCGATGTCCTGTGGCTCAACCGCGATCTCGGGCACCTCTACTGTGCGATCGGCGAACCCGGAGTCATCGATGTCTTCCAGCTGGACCCGGCGCACCGAACCGAGAGGGCCGCTACCGCCGCGGGCGCGCACACGTT
>DAIBSV010000118.1 GCA_027415455.1 Nitrospirota bacterium
CGGAAAAACTCTTGGATTGACCCGAGGCAAAAAGGAAAAGGGCTGCCTGGCGTTTGAGAAGAGGGGCCAGCGGGTGGGACGGATCTCTGTCGATTCCCCGGATAAAGGAGTCCTGTTCTGGCGGAGGAAGAGGCCCGGTTTCTCCGGACGGGGGCGGAATGGTGACGGGTTGAAGCTCCGGCCCCAGGGCCGGATCGAGAAGGTGGCAGAGGGTGGCTCTGTGGGAGTGGAGATCCACCCCTCCCTCGGATCCGCAGACAAAAAGGATGCGTCGTGAGGGTGTGATCCCGTTTCGATCAAGGGCATGGCGGAGCTTGTCGATGATCGGCTCATGAAAGATGCCGATGATCTGGGCGGTGGCATCGAGGGGGTTGGCGCACTTCTCGACGGTGTTCCAGAGAGTCCTGAGGCCCAGCTCCTGGCGCAGGGGCAGAAGACGGGCGAGCTCCGGACGAAAGGATTCCTGGGAGAGACAGAGGACGTCCCCTTCTCCTTCGGGAATCCGGGAAAATGGCGTTTGTGACAGGGGGCGTCCGAGGGCATTCCAGATGTCGAGGACGCCTGGCCCCTGTTTGACCGGGACCTTCGAAAGTCCGTGAAGAACGACCCTGAGTCCCGCCCGAGCCGCCGCGATCGCGGCGGGAACGACGAGGCTCAAAGAGCGTTTTTTTCCGTCATAGGGGTCGCCGACATCGAGGTCATAACGGGTCGGAGCGGAAAGAGGCAGGGTGTCTCGGAGAGCCTCGAGAAAGCCCCCCATTTCATCGGCCGTTTCCCCTTTCAGGCGAAGTCCCAAAAGAAGGGCGCCGGTCTGTGCGGAGGTCGCAGCTCCGGACAGCATGAGCCGGGCCGCATCGGCCGCTTCGGCGCGGCTCAGATCCCGCGATCCGAGGGGGCCTGTCCCGACTTTCTTGATGTATTCCCTGATCATTTCCGGTTGCACTTCATCCTCATTGTCGCTCCGGATCCATATTCAAGGGGAGGGCGAAGGTCAAAGCCCCCCGAGACGTTTCAGGACAATGTCTCCAGGGACTGCCGCCGGGGAGAGCTCCCTGAGGTAGAGGATCGTCTTGAGGATGTCCTCGGGCTGGATCATTTCCGATTCGGGAACGGGAGCTCCCGACACGAGCGGTGTGGCGACATACCCGGGACAGATCGCGACTGCCTTGACGCCGTTCGGCGCCCCTTCGGCCAGCAAGGATCCTGTCAATCCCCTCAAGGCGAACTTTGTCATGGAATAGAGGGAAGATCCGGCCCAGGCCTCAAGCCCTGCCACGGAGGAGATATTGACGATCAGACCATTCCCGTGTTTTTTCATGATCGGGAGGATTGCCCGGGAGAGGAGAAAGGGGGCTCTCAGATTAACGGCCATCAACCGCTCGAAATCTTCGAGGGTCGCCTCCTCGACTTCGCCGAAGATGGCGAGGCCGGCATTGTTCACAAGAAGATCGATCCTCTGGGAAAGGGCTCCCGTGGCGGCATCGATCAGCCGTCCGACCTCTTCCGTGCGCGCAAGGTCGCAGGCAAGGGTGTAGAGCGTTCCCTCCTTTCCCCTGGACTCTTCCGTCAGCCGATCGAGACGCGGGCCGCTTCGTCCGGTCGCGAAGACGCTGTGCCCAAGGGAGAGAAGGCCTCGGGCCACCGAGAGTCCGATTCCGGAGGTGGCTCCGGTGACAAGGGCATGGATCTCGGGCTCCCGGGCGTTCACGGACCCGCTTCCTTCTCTTTTCGCGGCTTCTTTGACTCCGTCCAAAGAGCCTCCCATTGTTCGGAGGTCAGGTCGGCAAGGGGGATCCCCTGCGCGGCCGCCTCCCGTTCCATGAAGCGGAAACGGTCACGGAATTTTCTGTTGGCGGAGGACAGGGCCTCCTCGGGCCGAATTCCCGAAAGTCTTGCGAACTGGGCCAGGACGAACAGAAGGTCCCCGATCTCCTCCGCAAGACGTTCGGGACCCTCGAGGCGCGCCTCGAGAACTTCCTGCCATTCCTCGAGGACCTTGGGACAGACCGCATCGGGGGAAGGCCAATCGAATCCGACCCGTCCCGCCTTCTGTCCCTGCTTGGCCGCGACCGTCAGTGCGGGCATGGTCGACGGAATTCCGTCGAGGACCGATTGTCTGTCCCGATGCTCCGGTTCCTTCCTTTTTTTCTCCTCCCATGTCTCCCAGATCGCGGCGAGGCTCTTTCCGGGGGCCGGTGACTCGAAGACATGGGGATGGCGGGAGACCATCTTGCGGGCGGCCCCGTCGAAAATGGTGCCGAGGGACTGGCCGGACTTCTCCCACAAAATTCTTCGGGCCATGAAAAGGATGACGAAAAGGTCCCCCATCTCCCGGGCGATGTTTTCGGAGTCGTCCTTCTGCACGGATTCTTCGAGTTCGAAGATCTCATCCTTGAGATCGGCAACCAGGGCGGAAAGGGTCTGTTTTTTGTCGAAAGGACACCCGTTTTCTCCCCGGAGATGATCGACGACCCGTGATAGACGGCGGAATCCCTGAAGATCTCCCGAGGTTTCCGTCAGGGGTTGGGCGCGGTTGTCCGGAGCGTCGTGGAGGGTTTCGAGATAGCGGGACGGATCGAAGGTCATGGATTCTCCAGGGTCTGGGAGTGGCTTGGGTTTCATTATACGGGGATCGAACTGCCGGGGAAAGGCCTCATCTTGATTGACCTGAAATCTTTTTTGACGAAGGATTTCTCAAGGTGCGTTGACCTTGCCGGGAGAGTAGGAAAAAATGGGGGGGCGGAATGGAGTTGCCCGGGAGACCAGGGGAAACGTTTGACTTGTCTCTCCTGAAGGTTTTAGAATCAAAACATCATGATACGGTGTCTCAAAAAAGGGGAGCGATGAGGGTGAGGAGAGTCGAGCTGGAATCGAACCGGGAAACCGGAAGAGGATGGGTCCTTTTTTGGGGAGTCCTCTGCTTTGTCCTGGGAACGCCTGTCTGGGCGAACGCCGTGCAGGATACACCCCTAAGCGCTTCTCAGGAAATAAACGGCGGAAGCGGAGCTGAGCCCCGGAACCCCAAGGATCAGGATCCCCCCCTCACCGTAGAGCAGGCCGTTCGTATCGCCCTCGAAAAAAATCCCAACATCCTCTCCTTCCGCAAGACGTGGCAGGGGACGAAAGATCTCGAGAAAACCGCCCTGGCGCCCGCCGATCCGCTTCTTCAATGGGAGTACGGAGGAGGAGAGCAGGGGAATGCCCAGAATGTCCTGACCAACGCCGCCGGAGTGCCGTCGGGAGTTCAGAACGTGGGGCTTCCCTATCCAAACGGAAGCAACTGGGCCATCGTTCAGTCCTTTCTGTTTCCCGGGAAAGCTCTTTATGGGTACAAGGTCAACAAGGACAACACGAAGATCGCCTACGAGGGCTACCGGGTCCAGCGGGTCCAGCTCAGGAACCAGACGGAACTTTCCTGCTATCAGTGGCTTCTGTCCCAGGAAACGCTTCGCTTGAACGAGGAGCTCCAGACCTGGCTCATGCGGGTCCTTGAGATCACCAAGGCCAAGCTGTCGGTGGGGTCGGTCCAGATTCTCGATGTGGTCAACGCCCGCGTGGCGCTCTCCCAGGCCCGCCTCGACCGTCTGACCGCGAAATACCAGATGGAGGTGGCCAGGAAACAGCTCAACATGCTCCTCGGCTTTTCGATGGATCGTCCGACCCGGGTGGAAAAGCTTTCGGATCCCTCCCCAATCCCATTCTCCATGGCCGACCTTGAGGGCAGGGCGCTGGAAAACAGGCCGGACCTTCTTTCGGCCAGGGCCACGGTCGATCTGAACCGCCACCAGCTGACCCTGTCCAAGCTCGGCTTCATGCCCGACTACCAGTTGACCGGATCCGAAGGAGGGGAATCCTGTTACGGTTTCTCCGGCCTGAATTGCTGGTATGTGGGAGTTCAGATCAACGTGCCGGTCTTCGCTCCCATCAAGCAGAACCTTCAATACGCCTCCCAGAAGGAAATGCTTCGCGCGGCGGACTGGCAGTACCAGTGGCAGACGGCGCAGGTCCGCCTCGCGGTGGACAATCTCTATGCCCAGGTCGTTCTCGCCTACCGGCAGTACCGGATGAACGCCGACGAGATCCTTCCCCAGTCCCGTCTTGCCTTCGAACTCGCCCTGACCGGATACGAGAACCAGCAAAACGATTTTCTCTATCTGATCAACGCTGTCCAGGCCTACCGCCAGGCCCAGTACAACCGCTACCAGAGTCTGACCGCCTATTATCAGTCTCTCAGCAATCTTGAGGCGGCGGTCGGAGCTCCCTTGCCTTTCGACAGGCATTCGGACAAGCCCTGACCCCTATCCTGGGAGTATGACGGAACTCACCCCCGCTCCCGTTTTGCGGGAGCCAATGCAAGGAAGGCTCGAATGCGGAAGGTTTTCATGGCAATGGTCGCGATGTCGTTTCTTTTGCTGGAGGGAGGTGCGGAAGGCCTTCGTCCGGCCGCCGCCTCGTCGGGCGAGACGGAAAAGGAGGTGCGCCTCTCTCCCGCCCAGTCGGCGGCCGGATGGGTCCAGGTCATCACCGTCGAAAAAAAGAGCATGGAGACGGAACTTCGAAGAACAGGAACCCTCAACTTCGACGAGGAGAAGGTGTCGATCCTCTCGGCCCGTGTCGCCGGCCGGGAGGTGAAGATCCTGGCCTTCGAAGGACAAAAAGTCCACAAGGACGATCCGTTGGCCTATGTCTACAGCCCCGACTATACGACGGCCGAGGTGGAGCTGTTGAACGCCTTTAAGGTGGCCAAGACCCTGTCCGACAAGGCAGAGAGCGGCGCCTACATTACCGCGGCCGAGAGAAAGCTTCGGTTGATGGGGGCCTCCGAAGGGGACATCGATACGATCTCCCGGACACGGACGGTCTCCCGCTACCTGACCCTCCATGCGCCACGGTCGGGGGTCATCCTGAACTCGGCTCTCCGGGCGGGCCTCTTCATGAATCCCGGCGACCAGCTCATGACCATCGCCGACCTGTCGAGCCTCCTGGTCTACATGGACATCTACGAAGGGGACTTCCCCCTCGTGAAAAGGGGGCAGACGGTGTCTCTTGAAACCGTCGCCTACCCGGAGAAGGTCTTCCCCGGCAAGATCGTCTACCTGGGGGGAATGGTCGACCCCAACACCCGGACCTTCCATGTGCGGGCCGAGATCCCAAACCCGGAGCGGCTGCTCAAGCCCGGAATGTTCGCCACGGTCCGGATCCGGCTGAACGTTCCGCATCCGGTGGTGGCCGTCCCCGAAGTGGCGGTCCTCCGGGATGAACATGGCTATCATGTTTTTGTGGAAAAGGCTCCGGGAGCCTTCATGCTTCGTCGTGTCCAGACCGGACCGGAGGAGAAGGGATGGATCCGGATCGAGTCCGGGCTTGTCCCCGGTGAAAAGGTGGCGGCGAAGGGGGCCCTCCTTCTGGAGGGGATCCGTGAGACCAATCTCAGCGAGGCGACGGGGACGACCCCCCCGCTTGGACGGATAAGGAGTCCTCGTCCATGAAGCATCTCGTCGCATTTGCCCTCCGGGAGAGGGTGATTGTCTTTCTGGTAGCGATTACCCTCTCCGTGGTGGGGGTCTTTTCCTACGAGAATCTTCAAATCGAGCCCTATCCCGATGTCTCGCCGCTCGAGGTGCGGGTTCTCACCCAATGGGCCGGCCGCGGGGCGGAAGAGGTCGAGCGGCAGATTACCCTTCCGGTCGAGATCGCCATCAACGGGACTCCCGGGATGAAGACCCAGCGGTCGATCTCCATGTATGGACTCTCGGTGGTCATCGCCGTCTTCAAGGACGGGGTCGACGACTTCGAGGCCCGTCACCGGATCTACAACCGCATCTCCCAG
>DAIBSV010000119.1 GCA_027415455.1 Nitrospirota bacterium
TGAGGCGCAATCGCAGCGTGATCTGGACCAGCCGGCCTTTCTCCCGTCGGAAGTAGACCGGAATCGGCTTCGGAGCGTGCCGGTGAGAGGGTGGAGAGGGAGTATGGTCGGAGACGGTCACGGATGCCCCACCTTCTCACCCCGATTTCCCGCTCGTCCCACACGATTGAGGCAGCTCGGGCCTCTCCATCGGCGCCCCAGTTCGGCGGCGTCCTCGGGCTCCGGCAACGGCTCCGTCATTGGATCACCAGTCCCGGACCCGGCTCGATCCTGATGGGATGGGCCTCGATATCGTGGACAGCTCCTCGGTGTTTCTCGACGCGCAGGGTCCGCTCGACCGCGCCGCTCGGATGAACCCGGCGACGCAGGACGATCACCCCCGTAACGAAGTACTCCTCGATGGCGGTATCGCCGCCGTCGAGGCCGAACTCCTCGGTCAGAAGGATGAGGCGGTTCATCCGGCTCAAGCCGCGCAGAAAGTCACGGACCTCTTCGTAGCGGCGGACCGGGACGAACGGGCTGACCGTATCGATCACGATACGCTTGGGATTGTCGAGTTGTACTCGCGTGAAGAGTTCCTCCAAGACCCGGTTCGACGAGCGTCTCTGCGCCTCCGGGCTCGCGTGGCCCTCGATCAGCGTGTCGAACGCGTTCGTCAGGCTGAGGACCGTGATCATGCCCTTGCGTACTTGGGCGCGGAGATCGAATCCCAAGCTCTCGGCCAGTGCGACCTCTTCGGCGGGCGTAGAATTGGTCGTCACCAGCATTCCGCGCTCGCCGCGATGGGCCGCGGCGGTTAGGAACTGCAGGGCCAGCGTCGTCTTTCCGCACCCGACGTCGCCCACCACGAGATAGATCCGCCCGTCGATGAGTCCGCCTCCCAGGAGCGTGTCCAGCTGAGAGCAGCCCGTGCTCACGTGGCCCACGGCCGCGGGCGTAGAGACGAACGAGCGCACGCGCTCGCCGATCTTCTCCGCGAGGTCCGCCTCGATGACATCCACTCCATATGCCTCTGATAGCCGTCGCCCGTCGTCGGCGAGGGGAGGAACGACCACGAGCGAGGGACGCAGGTTGGTATCGGGCATGTCGCTAACTTTCGCGTAGTGTCCCAGCACTTGAAGTCGCCCGGGCCGGGTCGGGGGGGGAGGTGCCTCTACATCGAACACGAATTGGCGTCCTTTCCGGCGCGCTAGAATATCAAAGTAGTGCTCGACTCCAGACTTCCCCTTGATCGATGCAGGGATTTGAACTTCGTAGCCGGCATCTCGTAGGGCTCGCCCGACGGAATCTAGGACCGAGACTACGGGTGGTAGCTGGTCCCGCTCTATCTCGAACCGGCTCTCACTCCCGCTCGAGGGATGGAGAATGCCCCGCTGGCGTAGGTCGGCAATCGCGTCTCCAACGGGAATGCCTAGATAGGACGCGTGGGAAACGGGTACAACGGTCCCGCCCTCCACCTTCACAACGTCTGCGACCGCTTCAGGGCCGCGAAGTACCTGGTAGAGCAAGAGATTGGAAGGATCGGACACGCTCCCCTCTTCGCTATCGACGCCCAAGGTCCTTCATGGGAAATACGAACCATTCGGTCCATAGCTCACCTCGGGTCCCCCTTGGTCTCCTTTCCCGCTGGCCTCTGGAAGAATGGCTATGAGCAAGTTTATCATCGCACGAGGCCATGCGCGCATATCTCGTTGCCGTCGCGCGAGTGTGCGAGATAACTCGTCGCACCTCATGATACCGGGGAGCGAGCGGGGGGTCCAAGTAATTTAACTTTGCTATATTCGTATCGTCTAGAAGGTTAGAAGCTAGCATGATACCTGCTTGCGGGCAATTGCCTCCGGCGCGATCCGATGACTAAGTACGTTGGCGCGTATCCGTCTAGATTACGGCAGGAAAACGCCCGATCGAGAGTTCGGACCACGGATGGCTCCTTTCCTCCCTGCGATCAGGATGCCGCTTCGCGCTCTTTAGGGAGGGTGCCCGGAAACTTCTAGCACAAACTACTAGCGCACCGGTCCCCGGCGTCTCTTTCCAGTGGAACCCCCATTGTCTTGGGCCGAGCGATCAGTAGCCGAGTTCGCAACGCCCCCTCAGCGGTTCCCTATCTTCAATCCGACGACCTACCCTCCTGGCTTCCCGTAGGAACCTTTCTCGCGCGGTGGCGACGTGCGTCTCGGCATCCTTGACCGCCCGCACCATCTCCTCCAGCTCACGGTCTTGGCTGAGCTCTCGGAAGACCCTCTCTAGGCCGGTTTCCATTGGCGATTCCGTGGGGGAAGGGGGCACCTCATGGGGCCTTGCGTTCTCCGTATCCTCCGATAGGCCGCTTCCCTGAGCGACCTCGGATGGCTCGAAAGCTCCACGAGCGAATGCCTTCAGTCTCTCCCACATGTAGAGGGCCATCTCGTCCGTCGGAGAACCCCCCGCTTCGGGGGATCCGATCGAGGCGGTCTCCGCGGGCGGCGTCCTCAGCCGAAGGAGTACTTCACGAATCTTTGCCAGTAAGAGGGCTCCTGCCTCTCCCCCGGGGGGACGCTGGACGCCCCCCCAATGGCGGAAGAACTCCCCCGCGAACGGAGCCTCGCCGGTGAGCCGGCGGCTTTCCGATAGAGCCACGTCGAGTTCGTTCTTGGCCGACTGGACCAACGGATAGGCGGCGATATGCTCGATCGCCTGTCGGACCGGCTCACGCGCATCGTCGATCCGCCCGGTAACTAGTGACTCAGGAGACAAGAACAACTTTCCCAACTCATCCGTGTGAGCCAGACGATCCGCCTGGGACGGAAGAGTCGAATCCTGTGGCTCACGCCTTCTCTGTTGCCGAAAAGTTCGACCGATGAGGGCTGCCAGCGCTCCCTCCCCTTCATCCTTCAACGACATCTTGCTTCGAATGAGCCCCTCGAACTCCTCCCGTTCCGTGTCGTCGGGAATCAGGCCGTCCATCCCCGCAAATCGGTTCTTGCGGGCCAGGATCAATCGGCGAGCGAGAGCCTTGGGGCTATCGACTTTCCATACCTGTGCGAGGTGGAGAATAGTCTCCTGAACTCTTCGGAGCCTAGGCGTAGTATCGCTGCCTCGTCCCTCCTCCCACGACATTTGTCTTCGTGTCGCGCGACATGAGTTCCGAGAGCGCCTTCTGGCTCACGCGACAATCCACCGAAAGTTTGACACAATATTAGCTGATGCAGGGTCTGCACGAAAGAGGCGGAGCCGCGACTCGCCAAATCGAAGCGAGTCTAGAAGTGCGTAGGGACCCACGACCGGGGTTACGATCGGGAGGGCTTACCCTGAGTCACGAGTTGCCACGTAGACAGTTTGGGCGTGAGGCGTTCCGAGACGGCATCACGCGCGTGCACCCTTCCCCTCGGCGCCAAGTTTTATACGATGAGCTAGGACCTCGTGCGCTGGAGACGATTCCCCAGAGTCCTACCAATCGCTGCAGGTAGTTGCGATGATGCTAGTCGGATGGAGTAAGGTGGGGGGCATTCCGCCAAGCGGTACTGCCGCCATCCGCCGGAGCCGTTCGACCGCCGTCGCGGGCCGCACCGCAGTCTTAGTCCTCCTGTTGGTGGCTCTCTTCCTCCTCTCGAGCGTACTGGCTCCGATCAGACTTAGCCCAGGATCTAGCGCGACTGGAAGCGGAACTGCCATTCCGAGGGACGCCCTCGCGGTGACCGCTTCAGTTTCCTCTCCTTCCCGGGTGGGAAGCTCGAGCGGGTCGGCGGTTGTTTCCTTCGGCTCCACCGCGATGCCCGATTCGTCCTCTTCCAGCGGTGGCTCCCCCACCGAACGGAGTGGACTTGCAGCTCAAGCCTCGGTAGATTCAACCCCCCTCGAGCGTCCTCTGCCCGCGTCACTGGCGTTTACGCCATTGCCTCCGCGTGCGTCATCCGTTGGGTTGCGGGCGGCACCCTCGACCGACCCTCCAGCGGTTGTCCCGATCACCATCGACAACTCACAAAACACGTCCACCGGGACGTACCAGCAGCTCCTCGCCGTAAACTCTTCGCTGTACTCTGCTTACATCAATAGCAACTGGACTAACGTGCGATTCCAGTACACGAACGGGGCCTCCATTCCGGCGTGGATCGAGGGGAACGCCAGTAACACCTCGGGGAACACGCCCGTGTGGCTTCGTCTTAATTCGATTCCCGCCGGGACGAGCGAGACGGTCTACATGCTCATCGATTCAAAGAGTTCCTTCGACCTCTCCCCCACGGGGCCGACGGGAGAGGCACCGCAGCTTTCTTCGTCATACGGAAAATTTGACAACGGCGCGAGCGTATTCGTCTTCTACGACAATTTCGCCGGTACCACCCTGAGTACGACGAAGTGGCAAAAACCCATTGGGCTTGATGGCAGTGTTTCCGTGAGCAACGGAGCCACCTTTACGACGAATACGCGTAAGGGGTACGTCTTCATCGTGGCTGCTACCAAGATAGCGTACCCCGCGATCACGGAGATGCTCTACGAGGGGGGAACCTCGGGTCTAACACCGCTCATCGGCGAGACGAAGAACAACAAGACGAGTTCGTGGGTTGACCTGTGCCCGGGTTATGAAACTACTTGGATTGTGAATAACGCAGACTCTAACGAATTGGTAGCGACTCCAAGTTGCACGGTCAACGTAGTAAGTGGTATTACTGCAATCCCCACTCCACCCAGCGACAGCATCCCGGGGGTCGGCTGGGTTGCCACGGGCAACGAACAGGTTTATCTAAATTACACGAACACGTACTCATCCCCGAACAGGTTGGTTTCCATTGCCAACTACTTTCCTTACGTAGGGGCCACGAACTACACGGCCGGGTCCTTCACGATCCAATGGATCCGGGCTCGAGCGTACCCTCCGAACGGAGTGATGCCATCAGCGGCCTACGGGCCGGTGTTTGTGGGGGGGACTCCCTCGGCGACTCCGAACCCGGTCGACTCGGGCCAGGCAACGACGATCTCGACGACGGCAGCGACGGGAGGGTCGGGGAGTTACACGTACGCTTGGTCGGGGTCGGTGCCGACGGGGTGCACGCTACCGAGTGGGACGAGCACGACCTCGTTCGGTTGCACGCCGAACTCGGGGACCCAAGGGACGTACACGATCACGGTGACGTATGGGGACTCGAGCGGGAGCTCGGTGAATAACTCGTTCGCATTGACGGTGGACACGATGTTGAACGCCCCGGGGACTCCGACGGTGACGGTGAACCCCGTGGATGTAGGACAGCAGACAGTGCTGACGGCGACGGCGGCGACGGGAGGCTCGGGTTCGTACACGTATTCGTGGAGCGGGCTGCCGACGGGGTGCAGCAGTTCGAACACGTTGACACTGGATTGCACTCCGACGTCGGTGGGGTCTGGGACGTATACGATTACCGTCACGGCGACGGACGGGAACGGCCAGACGGCGACGAGCGGTGCATTGACGTTGACGGTGGACCCGCTCGCACAGCTCGTGATCGCCACGCCATCGAACACGAGGGACTGGAGCGTTGCATCGGTGGAGAACCCCGTGCCGGCCACGGTGACCTCGGATCCGGCCGGGCCCTGCTCGGGACTCAACGCAATCGCGGGTGTCGTGACCGTGAAGGTGCCAGAAGCGACCTGTCCGGTCGACGCTGTCGCCGCTACCGACGGGCCGCTGGTACCCGTAGGGACCCGGAGCTGGCAGCTGAACTGCCCCGCCCCATCCGCGGTCGTGGAACCGCTCGCGCAGGAAGAGATCGATCGCCTCGGGGGAGCTGTCGGCGGTGAGGCGGAGTCGGGTGGGGGCGGCCCCCTTGGCGCTTTTCCGTTCCGGAACCTTCCAGACGGGCGGCTCCAGGAGAACGCG
>DAIBSV010000011.1:0-1199 GCA_027415455.1 Nitrospirota bacterium
CTACAGCGTCCCCTCGTCGCAGATCGTGGGGATGACCACCACCGGATCCTATTTCACCTGCACCACCAGCTCCTGCACATCTCCGACTGCCCTTCCAAACCTCAAGGGCACGACAGTGACGGCGATCGCCGCGGACCCCACCGCTCCGGTCGTCTATGTGGCCGCGACAACGAACGGCTCCTACGCCATCGATATCTTTTCGGTCAGCGGATCGACCCTCTCCTACATCGGAAACTACACCGGAGGCGAGCTCAGCGCCCCCTCAGCAATCGCGGTCATACACGGGACGAACCCTGCCCAGAACTATTGCACATCAGGGGAGTGCAACTTCCTCTACATCGCAAACGCGGGGGACGATGCCATCACCCAGTATGTTCTCACCTATTCGGGTCCGTCGACTGCTCCGACCGGTGTCTCCCTGAACCAGTTCAACGCCGCCTACATGGGGTGTGACCTCTTCCATCCATCCTCCCTTGCGGCCATCACCGATCCAGCGACCGGGACTCCAGCCGTCTTCATGGGAGAGGACGGCACCAGTCTGGGCCCCTGCATGGGGGTCCCCTCCGGGACCTTCGGCAACAACGTGACGGCCTACACAGCCCGGAACGAATAGATCAGACAACTCCGGAACGCACGGAGGCTCCCTTGGCCCGAAGCTCTCCCCACAATGTCGAATCCCTGCTCGACCGCTTCGAGGAAGAGCTCCTTCTGGCCCAGGGAAAATCCCAAAATACTGGCCAGGCCTACCTCTCCGACCTCCGCGCCTTCGCCCGATTTCTGGTCCCTTCCGGCAAGACCCTTTTGACCTTCGACCAAGAGGATCCCGGCCGATACTTCTCGGAAAAAGGGGATCTCTCGGCCCGCTCCCGCTCCCGCATCCTCTCCTCCCTCAAGTCCTGGTCGCGGTTCCTCGAAGTGGAAGGAGTCCGGAAAGACCCCACCGAGGAGCTCTCCTCCCCTAAAATCCCCCGTTCCCTGCCTAAAGTCCTGAGCCAGGAGGAGATCGCCCGGCTCATCAGCGCTCCGGATGAAAAGCGGGCCGAAGGGATCCGGGACCGGGCGATCCTCTCCTTCTTCTACGCCTCGGGGCTCCGGGTCTCCGAGGTGGCGACCTTCCCCCTCGAGCGCCTGAACCTCGAGACGGGGGCGCTCGTGGTCACGGGAAAGGGCGCCAAGGAGCGGATCGCCTTCCTCGACGC